>DASQJL010000043.1 GCA_035631035.1 Candidatus Binatia bacterium
CTCGATCTTCCCGATGTGAAACTCGGTCCCGGGCGCATAGATCGCGCGCGAGGCCTCGCGGCTCAGGAAATCGCAGACGATCGGCGCGGGGAGGCCCTTGTACGTGATCATGCCGTGCTCGACGTCATGGCTGAGATCGACAAGACGGGACGGGCTCATCGGCCCGGTTTGCGACGCACGGGTACTTTCTTGGAATTGTCCCGGAGCCACGCGGCGAACTCCTCGAAACCGATCTCTCGATTCGAAAGGGCAAACGTGGCAGCGACCGCGTCGCGCTCACTCGCGAGTAGGCGCAATCCGTTGATCTTGAGGAATACGCCGGCGAGCGTCAGTGCGACTCGCTTGTTTCCGTCCAGGAAGGGACGATTCCTCGTGACGGCATGGGCGTGGACGGCTGCCAAGGTGAAGAGGTCCGGCCCCGAGTAATAGAAATGGTTCCGAGGCGCAGCGAGCGCCGCCTCGAGCGAGCCTTCGTCACGAATACCCCAGGCCCCACCATGTTCGGCGAGAAGGCGCTCGCAGATCGCGAGGGCCGCCTTCTTCGAGACCCAGCGGGGCTCGCCCTTACTTTGCGAGCTCACGGAGGGCGTTTCGATACTGAGCCATGAATTCCTCGGCCGCCTCCATCGGCTCCTCGAACTCGGGATCGTAGGGTGTCAGACGGTAGCCATCAGGTGCTTCCGTCAGATACAGTTGGTCCCCCTCGCGCACGCGCAGGGCCTGCACGGCTTCGGAAGGCAGCGTAAGTCCAAGGGAATTACCAACCTTGCGTACTTTGACCTTGATCATGGGGCCTCCTTTGTTATCACTTACGTTATAACAGATCGGCCGACCGGTCAACCCTATTGAGGAGAATTCCAGACTCCGCTACCCT
Organism: Candidatus Binatia bacterium; assembly: GCA_035631035.1. Taxonomy (NCBI): domain Bacteria; phylum Candidatus Binatota; class Binatia (SeqCode); species Binatia bacterium. The sequence goes on from DASQJL010000043.1 coordinate 875, forward strand.
CTCCCCGTTAGCACTCTCAGTACCTTAGTGCCAAAACTCGCAGCCCTTGGGGGGCATGCGGCAAGGAGGAACGGAACCACATGGCGAAGCAGCTTCTCTTCGACGCGGCGGCCCGCGACGCGCTCCAGCGCGGCGTGGACAAGCTCGCGAACACGGTCAAGGTCACGCTGGGCCCCAAGGGACGAAACGTCGTCCTCGACAAGAAATTCGGCTCGCCGACGGTGACGAACGACGGCGTGACGATCGCGAAAGAGATCGAGCTGGAGAACCCCTACGAGAACATGGGGGCGCAGATGGTGAAGGAGGTCGCGACCAAGACGCAGGACGTCTCGGGCGACGGCACCACCACCGCCACCGTGCTCACGCAGGCGATCGTCCAGTACGGGATCCGGCACGTGGCGGCGGGCGCAAATCCCATGTTCCTGAAGCGCGGCATCGACCGCGCCGTCCAGGCGATCATCGGCGACCTGAAGCGCCAGTCCAAGGCGATCAAGACCCAGGAGGAGATCGCGCAGGTCGCGACCATCTCCGCCAACAACGACGCCGAGATCGGATCGCTCATCGCCGACGCGATGGACAAGGTGGGGAAGGACGGCGTCATCACGGTCGAGGAGGCGAAGAGCCTCGACACCTCCCGCGACATCGTGGAAGGGCTGCAGTTCGACCGCGGCTACCTCTCGCCTTACTTCGTCACCGATCCCGAGCGGATGGAAGTGACGCTGGAGGACGCGCAGGTCCTGATCCACGACAAGAAGATCTCCTCGATCAAGGACATCCTCCCGATCCTCGAGAAGGTGGCGCAGACGGGCCGCCCGCTCCTGATCATCGCCGAGGACCTGGAAGGGGAGGCGCTCGCCACCCTCGTCGTGAACAAGCTGCGCGGCATCCTGAACGTGGCGGCGGTGAAGGCGCCGGGCTTCGGCGACCGTCGGCGCGCCATGCTCGAGGACGTCGCGGTGCTGACCGGCGGCCGTCTCATCACCGAGGAGGCGGGCTACAAGCTGGAGAACGCAACCCTGGCCGACCTCGGCAAGGCCAAGCGCATCGTGATCGACAAGGACGACACCACGATCATCGAGGGCGCGGGGAAGAAGGCCGACATCAAGGCGCGCGTGGACCAGATCCGCAAGGAGATCGAGGACTCGACCTCCGACTACGACAAGGAGAAGCTCCAGGAGCGCCTGGCCAAGCTCTCGGGCGGCGTGGCCGTGCTGCACATCGGCGCCGCGACGGAGTTCGAGCTGAAGGAGAAGAAGGCGCGCGTCGAGGACGCCCTCGCGGCCACGAAGTCGGCCGTGGAGGAGGGAATCGTACCCGGCGGAGGCGTCGCGTTGCTGCGGGCCCAGGCCGCGGTGCGGAAGCTGGAGGCGACCGGCGACGAGAAGCACGGCATCGACATCGTCGCCCAGGCGCTCGAGATCCCGGCGAAGCAGATCGCGTTCAACGCGGGCGCCGAGGGCTCGGTGATCGTGGAGAAGATCAAGGCGGACAAGGGAGCGCGCGGCTACAACGCGGCCACGGGCGAGTTCGTGGACATGGTGGCGGCCGGCATCGTGGACCCCACGAAGGTGGTCCGCTCCGCGCTGCAGCACGCGGCCAGCATCGCGTCGCTCCTGCTCACGACCGAGGCGATCGTCACCGACATTCCGGAAGAGGAGAAGGCGCCGCCCATGGGCGGCGGGATGGAATAGCCGCTTCGACCATCAACGTGCGACGGCCCCGTGGGGATCCCTCCGCGGGGCCGTCTTGTTGCGAACCGTCCGGAGAGCCCGTCAGCGCTGCCGGGGCCTTGCCCGGATCGTGAGCACGGGGCACTGGACGCGATGCCGGAGGCCGGAGGTGGTCGCTCCCAGGAACAGGTCGCCGAGCCAGCGGTGCCCGTGCGAGCCGGTGACGACGAGGTCCGCCTTCCACTCGGTGATGAGCCGCGCGAGCTCGGACTTCACGTCGCCGTTCCCGAGCATGACCTCCACCCGGAGGCCGGTCCGCCGGAGCTCCGCCGCCAGCTGCTCGAGCGCGGCCAGATCCTCGCGGCTCTCCTCATCGAGGGACTCCGGCCCGAGGTAGCGGCTGGCGGCGCTCTCGGCCACGTGCATGAGGGCGACCGTGGCGTCGGCCGGGAGCGCCATCCCGCGGAAGTGTTCGATCATCGCCGCATCCGCCCGGCCCAGCTCGAGCGCGAGCGCCACCCGGCGCGGACCGGTCTCCACGATGGTGCGCGGGCCGGGGCGGACGTGGGTCGCGGTGATCGGGATCGCCGTTCCGAGGCCGCCCGACGGCGCCAGCCGGCTCGCCAGGCGCGGCGCCAGGCGCTGGACGAGCGGCATCGCCGTGATCAGCAGGAGCAGGCCCGCGATCACGATGATCGCCGGCACCACGAGCACCGAGATCCACCAGGCACCGTGCGTGGACGCATACCAGCTCGTCACGATGTCGCCGACGAGCTTGGCGTTCAGGGCCGCGATGAAGAACGCGGCCAGCCATCCCAGCACGACCATCCACAGCGGATTGGCCAGCTCGCCCATGCGCCGGCGGTCGCTCGTGAACGCGACCAGCGGGATCACCGCGAAGGAGAGCTGGAGGCTCAGCACTACCTGCGACAGCACGAGGAGCGAGTCCACGGCGTTCTCGCCGTGCAGCCCGATGACGAGGGCGGCGGGGATGATCGCCAGGCCGCGGCTGATCAGGCGCCGCAGCCACGGCTGGATGCGAAGCCGTAGGAATCCCTCCATGACGACCTGCCCGGCGAGCGTCCCGGTGATCGTGCTCGACTGGCCTGACGAGAGCAGCGCCACGGCAAAGAGGACCGAGGCGAAGGTCGTCCCCAGCAGGGGCGCCAGCAGCCGGTAGGCGTCCTCGATCCGGGCCACGTCCTGGTGTCCCGAGAAGTGGAACACCGCGGCCGAGACCACCAGAATCGCGGCGTTCACGAAGAATGCCAGGTTCAGGGCGACGGCCGAGTCGATGGCGTTCATCCGGACGGCCTCGCGCTTGCCCTCCGTCGTCTGGGCGACGACGCGGCTCTGCACCAGCGCGCTGTGCAGGTAGAGGTTGTGGGGCATGACGGTGGCGCCGAGGATTCCGATGGCGATGTAGAGCGAGTCGCCGCGCAGTCCGAGCACCGACCATCCGAGCGCGGGATCGTGCTGGAACAGCGACGGCTGGCCGTCCGGACCGCGGGGCACGAGGTGGCGCAGCACCTGGGCCAGGTCGGGCCGGGACAGGGCGATCTCCACCGCGAAGCAGAATCCCATCGTCCCGATGAGGACCAGGATCAGGGCCTCGAGACGCCGCATCCCCATCCGCTGCAGGGTGAGCAGAAGGAGCACGTCGAGCGCGGTGATGAGCACGCCCCAGAGGAGCGGGAAATGGAAGAGCAGCTTCAGCGCGACCGCGGCTCCCAGCACCTCGGCGAGATCGCAGGCCACGATCGCGATCTCGGCCAGGATCCAGAGCGGGATCGTCAGGACGCGGGGGTAGGCGGACCGGCACTCCTGCGCGAGGTCCTTGCCGGTGACGACGCCGAGACGGGCGGAGAGCGCCTGGAGCAGCACGGCGATCAGGTTGCTGGCGAGCAGAACCCAGATGAGCTGGTAGCCGAACCGCGCTCCGCCGGCCAGGTCGGTGGCCCAGTTGCCCGGGTCCATGTAGCCGACGCTGACGAGGTAGGCGGGCCCGGAGAAGGCCAAGAGCCGGCGCAGCCAGCTCGCGCGCGCCGGCACCGCGACGGTGCGGTGCACTTCGTGCAGCGAGCGGTGGTCCCGGTCAAGCTCCACGGGACGTCCTCCGCATGGGCTCGACCAGGATGCCCTCGAGCGCGGACCGACCGACCACGACCGGCCGGCCGGCCACCTCCAGCTCCATCACCCCGTCCCAGGCGCGCACGTCACGGACCTTGACCCGCGCCCCCGGGACCAGCCCCAGCTCCTTCCATCGCGCGAGGCGGCCGGCGTCCGAATCCCGGATCTCGCGCACGCGGACCTCCTTGCCCGGGGCCACCGCGGCGAGCGGGGCCAGCCGCCTCCGGCTGATCCTCCCCCTACGGTCCGGGATGGGGTGGCCATGGGGGTCTTCCTCCGGGTGTCCGATGAGGCGGTCGATCGCGAGCAGCACGCGATCGCTCACGTGGTGCTCGAGCACCTCGGCGTCTTCGTGGACCTCGGACCAGTCGAAGCCCAGGACCCGGACCAGGAAGGTCTCGAGAATGCGATGGCGCCGCACGATGTCCAGCGCCTCCCGCTTTCCGCGGGTCGTCAGGCTGGCGCCGGCGCGCGGCGCGTAGTCCACCAGCCGCTCCGAGGCGAGCCGCGAGAGCATGTTGGTGACCGAGGGCGCGGAGACCCCCAGCCGGCGGGCCAGCCGCGACGTGGCCACGGGCTCGCCCCCGAGCGAGAGGGCGTAGAGCGCCTTGAGGTAGTCCTGCCGCGAGCGCGTCAAGGGAAACATCGCGTTAGGCTAGGCTAAGATCGATATTCGTGCAATCAAAATGAGGGCCGGAGGCCGCCGGGTGAGAGCGGAAATCGACGGGCCGATCGTGGGGCATCCGGAATGGAGGAGCCTCTTCTGGGGTAGGATCGATGAACTCGCTTCAGAATTTCACGCCGGCAGCCGATAATGCAGACGGTACGCCCGCTTCGCTCTGAGACGCTTCTCCGCGGCGGGGCGCCCCTTACCCATGGGAGCGATTTCGTGACCTTCGCCGCACCGGTCCTCGACCGGGAACAGCTCGTCATCCAGCGGGGCGCCGCGATCGCCCCCTACACCACGTTCGGGATCGGCGGACCGGCGGACGTGCTCGCCGAGGTCTATACCGAAAAGGCGCTGCAGGAGGTCGTGAAGAGCGCGGTCGGCTCGGGGATGCGCTGGCTGTTGATCGGCGGCGGCTCGAACCTTCTCGTGGGCGACACCGGCTTCCGCGGGCTCGTCATCGTGAACCGGATCGAGCACCTCCGCGTGGCCGGAACCCGCATCACGGCGGGCGCGGGCTGCGACCTGGGCGAGGTGGTCGAGGCGGCGCGGGAGCACGCGCTCACCGGCCTGGAGTTCGCGATCGACATTCCCGGCACGGTGGGAGGCGCCATCCGCGGGAACGCGGGCGCGTTCGGCCGCTCGGTCGGGGAGATCGTGACGCGGATCCGGCTGCTCGAGGGGACCACGCTCGTGGACCGCACCCCCGCGGAGCTGGGGTTCGCCTACCGGCACAGCAACCTCAAGACGAACACGAGCATCGTCGTCGATTGCGATTTTGCGCTCGCGCCGGGCGACCGCGCGGAGATGGACCGGATCATGGGGCAGCACGCCGCGCAGCGCGCGCGGCGGAAGGAGAAGGGACTGCACACCGCCGGCTGCTTCTTCAAGAATCCCGTGCTTCCCGACGGCACGAAGATCGCCGCCGGGCAGCTCCTGGAAGCCGCGGGCGCGAAGGAGATCCACGACGGCGGCGCGGGCGTGCACGCCTACCATGCGAACTACATCGTGAACAAGGGCGGCGCCTCCGCCCAGGAAGTGCTCCGCGTCGCGCGGGAGATGAAGCGCCGCGTGGAAGAGGCGAACGGCATCACGCTCGAAGAAGAGGTGATGGTCGTGATCGATCCGCCGGCTCCCGGCCAGGTCTAGCCTCGCGCGCCTCGGAACTCGCCCCGGGGCGAGTTCTCAAATCCCGATGGAACCGGACGGCCCCTTGATTCTCCCCCCGATCCCCGATACCGTCACTCCATGCCCCGCACCGAACCGAGCGAGCGCCTTGCCGCGCTTCCTCGCTATCTCTTCGCCGAGCTGGAACGGAAGCGCGCCGAGGCCGAGGCCGCCGGAAGGGAGGTCATCGACCTCTCGATCGGAGATCCCGACCTTCCGACGCCCGCGCCGATCCTCGAGAAGATGGCCGAGGCCGCACGCGATCCCAGGAACCACCGCTATCCGACCAGCGCCGGGATGCCCTCCGCGCGCGCGGAGATCGCGGCGTGGTTCGGCGCGCGCTTCGGCGTCACGCTCGATCCCCGGCGCGAGCTGGGGATATTGCTCGGCTCCAAGGAGGGGATCGGGCACCTTCCGCTCGCGCTCCTGAACCCGGGGGACGAGGCGCTGGTGCCCGATCCGGGCTATCCGGTCTACGCCGCGGGGACGGTGTTCGCGGGCGCGACCGCGGTGCGCTACCCGCTTCGCGAGTCGGCGGGCTTCGTCCCCGAGATCCGGGAGCTGGACCGCCGCGTCACGTCGCACACGCGCATCGTCTGGGTGAACTACCCGAACAACCCGACCGGCGCGACGGCTCCTCGCGCCTTCTACGAGGAGCTGGTGGCCTGGGCGGCCAAGCGCGACCTGATCGTCGCGAGCGATGCGGCCTACAGCGAGCTCTACTACGACGAGCCGCCCCCCAGCATCCTGAGCGTTCCCGGGGCGCGCGAGCGGGCGATCGAGTTCCACTCCTTCTCCAAGACCTTCAACATGACCGGCTGGCGGATCGGCTTCGCCGCCGGCGCCCCCGCGCTGATCGATCTCCTCGCGCGCTTCAAGGCGAACGTGGATTCCGGCGCGCCGCAGGCGATCCAGGTCGCGGCCGCCTGGGGACTGGCCGGCCTCTCCGCGCACGGCCCCGCGCTGCGCGCCGTCTATCGCGAGCGGCGCGACGCCGCGCTCGACGGGCTCCGTGCGCTCGGCTGCCCGGTTCCGACGCCCGGCGGGGCGTTCTTCGTCTGGGGCCGCGTGCCCGAGGGGGAGAGCGCGATCGATTTCGCGGGGCGCGTCTTCGAGGGAACCGGCGTGCTGCTCACGCCGGGCACGGGATTCGGCGAGGGAGGCGAGGGCTACTTCCGCGTGGCGCTCACGTCGCCCGTCGACGCGATTCGCCGCGCGATCGGCAAGCTCGGGGCGCTCACGCCCTGGAGGACCCGGGATGCCTCCCCGTCGGCCGCGATCCGCTAGCGCCGGGCGGACCCGCGCCAACCGCGCGAGCCTTGGGACGCGCGGCTCCGATGCGATGGGCGCCGGGTTCGACTGGCTCCGTCTCCGCGGCATCCAGGCCTACGGCCACCTGGGCGTGACCCAGAAGGAGCGCGACCTGGGGCAACGGCTCGAGGCGGACGTCGAGATCGCCTACGCCCGGGAGCGGGAGCGACGCCCCGATTCGCTGGACGCGTTCGTGGACTACGAAGAGCTGTCGCGCCTGGTCCGCGGGCAGATCGCGATGGCGCGCTGCCGCCTGCTCGAGACGCTGGCCGAAGAGGTGGCGCTCGCCCTCCTGGCCGAGTTCGACCCGCCGCGCGTGCGGGTGCGGCTTCGGAAGATGCACATCCCGGTGGCCGACTTCTCGGGGTGCCCCGAGGTGGAAGTGGAGCGCGCCCGATGATGCGCCGCGTCTACGTCGGCATCGGGTCGAATCTGGGCGACCGCGAGTTCCTGATCCGGAAGGCGGTGGAGTCGCTCCGGCAGCTCCCGCAGACCAACGTCTCGGGCGTCTCCTCCCTCTACGACACGGAGCCGGTGGGCGAGACCGAGCAGCCGCCCTTCCTGAACGCGGTGGCGTGGATCGAGACCGAGCTCTCCCCGAGGGAGCTCCTCTGGCAGATGCTCCTGATCGAGAAGCGGATGGGGCGCGTGCGCTCCAAGCGCTGGGGGCCGCGCTCGATCGATCTCGACCTGCTCTTCTACGACGACGAGCTGATCGAGGAGCCCGATCTTCAAGTGCCCCATCCCGAGGCCCACCGCCGCGCGTTCGTCCTCTATCCGCTGCTGGAGCTGGATCCGAACTTCCGCCACCCGGTCACGGGCGAGACGGTGCGCCGCATGATCCAGAAGCTCCCGCCCAATCCTCCCGTCCGAAAGCTGGGTCGTTTCTGGTACTGACCGGCGGGACGCAGCCCGGCCCGGGGCGCTACATCGCCGTCGAAGGCGTGATCGGGGTGGGGAAGACCTCGCTCGCGCGGCTCCTGGCCGAGCGGCTCCAGGCGCGGCTCCTCCTGGAGGAGCCCGAGGAGAACCCGTTCCTGGAGGACTTCTACAAGGACCCGCGGCGGCACGCCTTCGCGACGCAGATGTTCTTCCTGGTGAGCCGCTACCAGGAGCTGCGCGACCTGAACCAGCCCGACCTGTTCCACGACGCGGTCGTGAGCGACTACATGTTCCAGAAGGACCGGATCTTCGCGAACCTGAACCTGAGCGATCGCGAGCTGGCGCTCTACGACAAGATCGCGCCGGTGCTGGAGCGCGACCTTCCGATGCCGAGCCTGGTCGTCTACCTGCAGGCCTCCCCCGAGGTGATCTGGAGCCGCATCCAGCAGCGCGGGCGCGCGTACGAGCGGATCATGGATCCCAAGTACACGGCCACCCTGGCGGAAGCGTACAATTACTTCTTCTTCCACTATCGGGATTCGCCGCTCCTGGTCGTGAACACGAACGAGATGAACTTCGTCGACCGCCGGGCGGATCTCGAGGAGCTGGTCGCGCGGATCGAGAGCCACACGGAAGGGGTCGCCTACTTGAGCCCCAGCGGAAATCCATGAGCGCCGGCACCTCCCGCGACGATCGCGCCTTCGAGCGTCCCAAGGTCACCGTCCGCTCCATCCGCGAGATGAAGGCGCGGGGCGAGCGGATCGTTTCCGTGACCGCTTACGACTATCCGACCGCCCGGCTCGCCGACGAGGCGGGGGTGGACCTGATCCTGGTGGGCGACTCCCTCGGCATGGTGGTGCTGGGCTACGAATCCACCATCCCGGTCACGATGGCCGAGATGTCGCACCATCTGAAGGCGGTGATGCGCGCCCAGCCCCGGGCGCTCGTGATCGCCGACCTGCCTTTCGCTTCGTTCCAGGCCGGCCCCGAGGACGCGGTGCGCAACAGCGCGCGCTTCGTGAAGCGCGGCGCCGAGGGGGTGAAGCTGGAGGGGGGGCGGCGCGTCCTGCCGCAGATCGAGGCGATCCTCGCCGCCGACATCCCGGTGCTCGGACACCTGGGGCTCACCCCCCAGTCGGTGCACGCCTTCGGCGGCTATCGCGTGCAGGCGCGCGGCGCCGACGCGGCCGGGGCCCTCCTCGAGGACGCGCGTGCGCTCGAGCGCGCCGGCGTCTTCGCGATCGTGCTCGAGGGGATTCCGCGCGAGCTGGGCGCCGAGATCTCGCGGGCGCTCACGATCCCGACCATCGGGATCGGCGCCGGAGCCGAGTGCGACGGTCAGGTGCTCGTGATCCACGACCTGGTCGGGCTGTCGTTCGGGAAGCCCGCGAAGTTCGTGCGGCGCTACGCCCAGGTGGGGGACGCGATCCGGGGCGCGGTCGCGTCGTTCCGCGACGACGTGCGCGCGGGCCGCTATCCGAGCCCCGAGGAGACCTACGCCGCGGCGCCCGATCCGGCGAAGTCCGCGGCGCCGGCGACCGATTCCGCCGCCGGCCCCAAGGCGGCGCCCGCGTCCGAAACCCCCGAGAAGCCCGCGTGCAAATCGTAAGGAGCGCGGCCGCGATGCGCGCTCTCTCGCGCCGCGCCCGCTCCCGCAGGGAGACGATCGCGTTCGTGCCCACGATGGGTGCGCTCCACGAGGGGCACCTCTCGCTGATCCGCCTGGCGCGCCGCACGCACCGCCGCGTCGCCGCGAGCGTCTTCGTCAACCCGCTCCAGTTCGGCCCGCGCGAGGACTTCGCGCGCTACCCGCGCCCTCTCGCGCGCGACACGCGGCTCTGCCGCGAGGCCAAGGTGGACTGGCTCTTCCTTCCTTCGGTGCGCGCGCTCTATCCGCCCGGGGCCGAGACGCGCGTCGTGCCGGGACCGCTGGCGGCGCGATGGGAGGGGGCGGCGCGCCCGGGGCATTTCACCGGCGTGCTCACCGTGGTGATGAAGCTCCTCCAGATCGTGGAGCCCGACACGCTCATCCTGGGGCAGAAGGACGCGCAGCAGGCCGCCCTGGTGGGCGCCATGATGCGCGACCTCGACAGCCCGGCGACGCTGCGGGTCGCCCCCACGGTCCGGGAGCGGGACGGGCTCGCGCTCTCTTCGCGGAACGCCTACCTGAGTCTCGGGGAGCGCGTACGGGCGGCCGGGCTCTCGCGCGCCCTTCGCGCCGGACGCGACGAGGCGCGGGCCGGAGCCCGGGACGGGGGCCGCATCGTCGCGGCGGCGCGCGCGGCGCTTCGTCGCGAGGCCGCTCCCGACGGGGTGGACTACCTGGCCCTGGTGGACCCGCGCACCTTCGAGCCCCTCCGCCGGCTGGACCGCCGCGCGCTCCTCATCGCCGCCGTCCGCATCGGCCGGACGAGGCTCATCGACAACCTCGCCGTGACCCCCTAGGATCACCGCCCATGCCCGCGCCCGACGCCCTGCCGCCGTTCACCGCGCTCCTCCTCGCCGCCGGCATGGGGAAGCGGATGAACTCCGATCTCCCCAAGGTGCTCCATCCCGCGCTGGGCACGCCGCTCATCGGCCACGTCCTCGCGCGCCTGGCACCGCTCCGCCCCGACCGCGTGGTCGTCGTGGTGGGGCACCGGGAAGAGCTGGTGCGCCAGGCGCTGCGCGGCCACGCGGTCCGATTCGTGACGCAGGCGCCGCAGCTCGGCACGGGACACGCGGTGCAGGTGGCGTGGGACGAGGCCGCGCCCGGCGCCCCCCACGTGCTGATCCTCGCGGGGGACATGCCGCTCGTCCGGACCGAATCGCTCCGGCGTCTTCTCGCGCGCCAGGCGGCGGAGGGAAACGCCGTCACCGTGCTGTCGGCCGAGCTGGAGGACCCGGCGGGCTATGGCCGCGTGATCCGCGACGCCGCGGGGGCCTTCGTGAAGATCGTCGAGGAAAAGGACGCGACGCCGGCCGAGCGGGCCGTGCGCGAGGTGAATTCCGGAATCTATGTTTTCGAGAAGGAGCCCCTGCGCGAGGCGCTGGGGCGGCTGCGCGCCGACAATGCCCAGAAGGAGTACTATCTGACCGACACCCTCGCCATCCTGAGCCGGGCGGGCCGCAAGGTCGGCATCGAGCGCGCGGCGGATCCGCGCGAGTGCTTCGGTGTGAACACGCCCGACCAGCTCCGGATGGTCGAGGAGACGCTGCGGGCGTGGGGGGAGGGGTAATGGAGCGGCTCTGGGCCGGCTGGCGGATGGAGTACGTGGCGCCGGCGAAACGGCCGGGGCGCAAGGCCAAGGGATCGTGCCTCTTCTGCGATGCCGGGGCCGGGAAGAAGAGGGGCGGGAACCTGGTCCTTGCGTCTACCCCGCTCACGCTCGTCATGCTGAACCTGTACCCGTACAATGTAGGGCATGTGATGGTGGCGCCGCGCAGGCACCTGGGTTCCCCGGCGGGGTTGAACATGGAGGAGGCCGCCGACGTGAACCTCTGGCTGGGTCGCGTCGTGGACGCCCTGAAGCGCGAGTATCGCCCGCACGGGTTCAATCTCGGAGCCAACCTGGGCCGCGTCTCGGGGGCTGGCGTCCTGGGTCACCTGCACTGGCACGTCGTGCCCCGGTGGAACGGAGACACGAACTTCATGCCGGTGCTCGCGGAAACGAAGGTTCTTCCGGAGGCGCTCGACCGGACGTACCGGCGCCTGCGGAAGCGCCTCGACGCTCCGGCGAAGCGCGCGCGGCCGCGGCCCCGCGCCCGCTGAGCCGGAAGACAAGCGATGGGATCGAAGGGGAAGGCCGGGAGCCCGGCGCTCGATTTCACCATCGTGGGGCTGTTCGTGCTCATCGCCTTCTGCGCGGTCTCGGTGGCGCTCCGGGTCGGCCCGCAGGTGACCAGCCGGCCGAAGCAGCCGATCCGGATCGAGCTCTTGAACGGAAGCGGACGGGCCGGACTCGCGGGCGAGCTGGCTTCGTACCTCCGCGACGGCGGTTTCGACGTGCTGGAAGTGTCGAACGCGGATCGCTCGGATTATCGGACGACCCTGGTCGTGAACCGGACCGAAGCACCGGAGCCGGCGAAGATCGTGGCGGAGTACCTGGGAACGCGCCACGTCATCCAGCAGCAGTCTTCCCAGGAGATGATCGACGTCACGGTCATCGTGGGCCGCGACGCGCGGCGCTTCACGCAGGCGCCATGACCCCCACGGAGCCCGGCTCGACCCGGCTCGGAGAGGCGAACGCAAACCATGTTCAACATCGGACCCCAGGAGCTGTTCTGGCTGTTCCTGATCGTGCTCCTGATCTTCGGCGCGAAGCGGATCCCGGAAATCGGCCGCTCGGTCGGCCGCGGCATCCAGGAGTTCAAGAAGGGGATGCGCGATGTGGAGAACGAGCTGCAGGTGAGCGACAAGCCCGCGCCCGCTCCGCCGCCGCCTCCCGCCGCGACTCCGCGCGAGGCGACCGTCGAGGACCGGAAGGTCTGAGGGGCGACTCGCGGCCGTGGCGGCACCGGGCCGCGAGGTGGACGTCGTCATCGTCGGCGGGGGCCCCGCCGGGCTGAGCGCCGCCCTGGTTCTGGGGCGGGCCCGCCGGCGCGTGATCCTCTTCGATCACGGACGCTACCGCAACGCGGCGTCCCGCCGGATGCACGGCTATCTGAGCCGCGACGGGTTTCCTCCCGCGGCGCTCCTCGAGGTGGGGCGCCGGGAGGCGCTCGCTTACGGCGTCTCGATTCGACGTGACGAAGTGACCCGCATCGTCCCCGTGGGGACGCGCGGGGGGAACACCGCGTTCCAGGTTTCGCTCCGGCGGGGACGTCCCGTTTCCGCCAAGAAGGTCCTTCTCGCCACCGGGGTCATCGACCGGATCCCCGCCATCCCCGGCCTCGAATCCTTCTACGGAACCAGCGTCCACCACTGCCCTTACTGCGACGGCTGGGAGTGGCGGGATCGCCGCCTGGCCTGCTACGGCCGCGGCGTCTCCGGCGCGGCGCTCGCCCACGCCCTCCTGACCTGGAGCCGCGACGTGGTCCTGCTCACCGACGGGGCCAGCCGGCTCACCCCGGCGGAGCTGGCCGAGCTCCGGGCCCGAAACGTGGAGGTGATCCGGAACCGCGTGACCGGCCTCGAGGGGTCGGGGGGGCGGCTCCGTCGCGTGCTCCTGCGCGGACGCGCCCCCCTGGAGCGGGACGCCCTCTTCTTCTCCGCCGGCAACGAGCAGAGCTGCGATCTCGCCGTCCAGCTGGGTTGCCGGCTCACCCTCAAGGCCGCGATCCGCACCAACCGCCGGGAGCGCACCAACGTCCCCGGCGTCTACGTGGCGGGGGATGCCTCCTGGGACGTCCAGTTCGTGGTGGTCGCGGCGGCCGAGGGGGCCAAGGCCGCCGTGGCGATCAACCGGGAGCTGCAGGCGGAGGAGCGGGCCGTGGAATGCCGTGGCATGCGCGTTGCACCTCACCGCATGAGCCGTTTCGGAAACGACGTGCGCAAGCACTGATCACAGCGGAGAGGTGAGCCATGCAGATCGACAGCCTGGAAAAATTGTTCGTAGATCAGCTCAAGGACGTCTACAACGCGGAGAAGCAGATCGTTCGGGCGCTGCCGCGCATGTCCAAGGCGGCCGGGAACGAAGAGCTGAAGGAGGCCTTCGACACCCACCTGCGCGAGACCGAGAAGCACGTGGACCGGCTGGAGCAGATCTTCAAAGACCTCGGCAAGAACCCCACGGGAAAAAAGTGCATGGGCATGGAGGGGTTGATCGAGGAGGCCAAGGAGCTTCTGAACGAGGACGTGGACGAGGAGGTGCTGGACGCCGGCCTGATCGCCGCGGCGCAGCGGGTGGAGCACTACGAGATGGCGGCGTACGGATGCCTCAAGACGTATGCCGGCCTGCTCGGAAACGAGCGGGCCGCCCGGCTCCTGGAGGAGACCCTGGGCGAGGAGAAGCGGACCGATGACCTGCTGACCCAGATCGCCGAGCGGTCGATCAACGTCGAGGCGATGGAAGCCGAGACGGGGAGCGGAACCTCGGCGCGGGGCGGAAGCTCGAAGCGGGGATCGAACCGGTAGCGCCGACCGGGGCGGCGGAGCGTCAGGCTCCGCCGCCCGGCAGCGCTCAGACCTCGAAGTACTGCTCGCGGTAGTCCTTGATCTTCGCCTTGCGGCGGAGGTCCTGCATCCACTCCACGAAGATCAGCTGCCGCCGCTCGTTCAGGAGCTGGTCCCGGACCTGCCCCTCCTGCTTGCGGAAATCGTCTTCGCTGGGCGCCATGTGGGTCTCGACCTGCGCCACGTAGACCCCGTTCTCGCCCACGAGCGGGGCCGACCAAGGCGCGCCCGGCTGCATGGCGAAGATGGCGCCGATGACGCGCGGCTCGCGCCCGCCCACCGTCGACAGGTAGCCGTTTCGGGTGGCTTCGGGCACGTCGGCGATGCGGCCGTGGAGCTGCGCGGCGACCTGCGCCTCGGGGGTCCCGCCGGCCAGGGCGGCGCGAGCCTGCTCCGCCGCCTCCTTCGCGCGCTGCATCCGGAGCGAACGGACCAGCCTCGCCTTGGCCTCCGCCTCCACGCGGTTCAGCGGGCGCAGCCCGGCGGGCCGATGATCCACCACCTGGAAGATGAAGTAGCCGTTCTCGGTCGGCACGATCGACGAGACCGCGCCCGGCTTGGAGCGGAACATCCAGGTCTCGATCTCGGGGAAGCGCTGGAGCACGTCGTTGCCGCTCTGGCCGTAGGCGAAGTACTCGGACGTGAAGGTCCGCGTCCCCATGCGGGTCGCGACCGCCTCCAGCCCCGAGCGCTTCGCGTCCTTTTCGGCCTTCTGGGCCAGCTCGCGCGCCGCGCGCACCGCGTTCGAGCCCGGCTCGACGCGGACGGCGATCTCGCGGTATTTGATCTTCTCCCGCTTGGTGGCGGGATCGACCCAGCGCTTCTCGACCTTGAAAATGTGGAGGGAACGCTCCTCCTGAAGGATGTCGGTGATCTGCCCGGCCTGGAGGTTCTGGAGCCCGCGCCGGAAGATCGGCCGCATCTCGTCGAAGAAGGGCTCCGACCCGGGGTCGCCGCCGCGGCTGGCGCTCTGGATCTCGGAGTACGACCGCGCGAGCGACGGGAACGAGTCGGGCTGGGCGCGCGCCATGTCGAGCACCGCGCGGAGCCGCTCCTTCTCCGTCGAGAAGTCGGTCGCGTCGGGCTTCCGGGGGATCAGGACCACGGCGACCTTCACCTCTTCGGGTCCCGTGAACTCGTCCGGGTGCGCCTTGTAGTAGGACTCGACGTCGGCGCCGCCGATGCGCGACGTGTCGACCGTGAAGCTGTCGGGGATGAACTGGAGCGCCTTGAACTTGATCTTGTCGTTCTGGAGCAGGAAGCGCTCGCGGACGTCCCCCTCGGAGACCTTGGCGCCCGCCACGATCTGCTCTTGCAGCTTCTGGATCGGGAGCTGATCGGCGACCAGCGCCTCCACCTGGCCCCACGGCATCTGCGAGTTCGGGTTGTCCAGCTCGGCGAGGTACTTGCGGTAGTCGAACTGCCCGTTCGCGCCCTTGAACGTCCCGGCCTGCACCAGGAACTCGGGGGGCGCGACGCGGAGCGCCATCTTGATCTCGTCGGGCGTCGCCTCCAGGTGGCGCCGCTTCGCCTCCTGCTGGAGCAGCTTGTTCCGGACCAGGGTCTGCCACGCCTGCTCGCGAATGTAGGCGTCCTCGCCCGCCTGGAGGGGACGGGTCTGCTCGAGCTGGCGGGTCATCTGGTTCACCGTGCCCATGTACTCGTCGTAGCGGATCGGCTCGCCGTTGATGTCGGCCACGATGCCCGTGGGCCCGCGCTGCTGCGTCGGCTGGGTGCCGAAGACGCCGCCGAGCTGGAGGATGCCGAAGCCGACCAGGAACACGATGGCCGTGATCCAGATGATCAGCTTCATATTGTCGCGAAGGGACTGCATCATGGCGCCAAACCTCGATCCGAATCAGGGGTGGAAACAGGGACGGCGCCCTGGCGGCGCCGCGGTCATGCCGGGAATCGGTGCAAAAGCGTAGCAACGGGCGGGGGCGCATGCAAGTGCGCTCGATTTGGGTTGACGGCCGATGGACCGCGAGGCAACGTGACTTCAATGGGTTCGCTGGTCACCGCGGGGGGGCGGCATGGCGCGGCTGGAAACGCCTGAGATCGAGCGCGAGCTGTTCCTTCAGGCGCTCGACGCCCTCGACACCGGACTCCTCGCCCTCGACGAGGACCGACGCATCGTCGCGCTGAACGAGACGCTCGCCCGCGGGTGGGGCGTGGACCGCGACGAGGTGACCGGAAAACCTCTCTCCGAGGTCTTCCACCCCGAGACGGAACGGTGGTACCTGCCCGAGCGCGGCGCCCGCGCCGAGGGGCGCTCCACGCGCGAGACGCGCGGAGCGGTCGCCGATCGCGAGGTGCTGATGCGCTACACCTCGACCCCGCTCGGCGACAGCGGCGCCCTCCTGATCCGCGTCGAGGACCTGGTCGACGCCGACACCGAAGAGGAGGTCTTCCGGAACACGGAGCGGCTCATCTCCCTCGGCGAGCTCTCGGCTCGGGTCGCGCACGAGATCCGAAACCCCCTCACCGGCGTGCGCACCACGGTCCAGTTCGTCGCATCCAAGCTTCGCGCGGGGGATTCGCGCCGCGAGGACCTGAACGACGTGCTCAAGGAGCTGGACCGGATCGAGCAGATCATCACCGACCTGCTCCTGTTCGCCCGGCCGCAGGCGGCGCGCCCGGTGCCGACCGACCTGCGCGAGGTGGTGGAGAAGGTGCTCGACAACCTGGCCCGGCGCCTCGAGGACGCCTCGGTCGAGGTGGAGCGCGAGCTGGATCCCGATCCGCCGGTGCCCCAGGTCCTCGTGGACCCGGACATGGCGCAGCAGGTGGTGCTCAACCTGGTCATCAACGCCATCCAGGCGATGCCCGAGGGGGGGACGCTGCGGGCCAGCATCGGGCTCCGGCGGACCCGCTACAAGAAGGCGTACGTAGACGTGTCGATCACCGACTCGGGGCCCGGCATCTCCGAAGAGGTGAAGGAGAAGATCTTCGATCCCTTCTTCACCACCCGCTCCATGGGCACCGGCCTTGGGCTCTCGATCTCGCTCCAGATCGCGCGCGAGCATGGCGGCAACCTGACGGCGCGGAACCTGACCCAGGGCGCGACGTTCCGGTTCAGCCTGCCGGTGCCGCTGCCGCCGCCCGAGCCGCCGGTCGCCGAGGAGCCGCGGGAGACCAAGGAGGGGCGCGAGTCCCGAGAGTCCCGAGAGTCCCGCGAATCCAAAGAGGAGAAGGCCTGACGTGATCCTGCGCGTTCGGATCGCCGACGACGAAGAGCTGATTCGAAAGTCGCTCACCAAACTGCTCCTGGCCGAGGGCTACCAGGTGGACTCGGTCGCGACCGCGGCCGAGGTGCTCGATTCGGTGCGCCGGAACCCGCCGCACGTGCTGGTGCTGGACCTCCGCCTTCCCGATGGGAGCGGCCTCGACCTCCTGCCGCGGCTCAAGTCGCTCGCCCCCGACCTCAAGGTGGTCGTGATCACCGCCTTCGGCGACCTGCCGACCGCGGTCGAGGCGATGCGCCGGGGCGCCACCGATTTCCTCAAGAAGCCCTACGAGATGGAAGAGGTGCTCCTGGCGATGGAGCGCCTCAAGGCGGGCGTCGTGCGCGAGACCCAGCTCGACGCCTTCCGCCGCGGCGAGCTCGAGACCTTCTTGAAGACCCGGATCGTGAGCGAGTCGCCGGCCATGGGGCGGATCTGGGATCTGACGGGGAAAGTCGCGCAGAGCGAGAGCACGACCGTGCTGATCGAAGGGGAGAGCGGCACCGGCAAGGAGCTGGTCGCGCGGGCCATCCACTTCGAGAGCGGAAGGCGCGACGCTCCCTTCCTCGCCCTGAACTGCTCCTCGTTCCAGGAGCAGCTCCTCGAGAACGAGCTCTTCGGCCACGAGCGCGGGGCGTACACCGATGCGCGGGAGCCCAAGCGCGGACTGGTCGAGCTGGCCGACGAGGGGACCCTCTTCCTGGACGAGGTGGGCGACCTGCCCGCCGCGACGCAGGCCAAGTTCCTCCGCTTCATCGAGGACCGCACCTTCAAGCGGGTCGGCGGCTCGGCCGACCTCGCGGTGGACCTGCGCCTCGTCGCGGCCACCAACCGCGATCTCGAGCAGCTCGTCCAGACGGGGAAATTCCGGCAGGACCTCTATTACCGGCTCAAGGTCGTCTCGATCCTCCTCCCGCCGCTTCGCGAGCGCGGCGACGACGTGCTGCTCCTGACGCGGCACTTCCTCTCGTTCTACAACGAGAAGTTCCGGAAGTCCTTCGTCTCCATCAGCCCCGAGGTCGAGGGGATCTTCCGCGCCTATCGCTGGCCGGGGAACGTCCGTGAGCTGAAGAACCTTCTCGAGCGGATCGTGCTCCTGGAGAACGACGAGACGCTGCGCGAGGACCATCTTCCGGCGGAGATGATGGCGCAGGTGGAATCGCTCCCGCGCGTGCTGCGCGAGGCGCTCGCCGCGCGCGGCGAAGGGGAGGGCGATATGCCGACGCTCGCCGAGGTGGAGCAGGAGCACATCCTCAAGGTGCTCGAGTCGACGCAGGGCAACCGCTCGCACGCCGCTCGCATCCTCGGCATTTCCCGCCAGAGCTTGATCGAAAGATTGAAGCGGATCGCCGCGACGCGCGGTTCGTTGTCCTCGCTCTGATTTTTTTTCCCACGGAATAAGAAAAGCCCCTTCCCCCACCTCACCCTCTTCGCGATCGCTTTGCGATCGCGAAGGATATCTGTTGTCTTTCTTGGGATGTCGTCTTTCGCGACAGCACGCGCGTTTTCCCTCGTAGAACGTCTCGCGCGCGCTTCGCGCGCGCGTTCAGCTGTCCATTTCCCCGACAGTGGCGCGATCGCGTGCCGCGCCGCGCGTTCCTCGCGTCGCGCATGAAGGTGATCGTCTAACCGTCGCGCGCCATGCGCGATGCATGTGCGCGTCCGCGTCGAAGCGGCGGCGAGCGCGCATTGGCCTGGTTCCTGCAATCAACTAATAGCGATGAAACGATCGCAGAGAGGGGGAGGTGTGGATTGCACAAGTCCGTCCTCATCGTGGACGACGAACAACTCTTGGCGCGCACTCTCTCCACTGTGCTTCGTGAGGCTGGGTACACGACGGTCGTAGCGGGTTCGGCCGAAGAGGCCGAGCGTCACGTCTTCGGCACGACGCCGATGGATCTGATCGTGATGGACGTGCGTCTTCCCCGCGAGAGCGGCCTCTCGATGGTGAAGCGGCTCCGCGAGCAGTCGCTGGGATCGAAGGTCATTCTGATGACCGCGTACGAGACGCCGGAAGTGAAGTCGGAGGCACGGCGGCTCAAGGTGGACCGATATCTCAAGAAGCCGTTCGACCTGACCGCACTGGTGGATGAAGTACGAAGCCTGATCGGACCCGGCGGGAATTCGACGCCGGGGTGAGCCGGGAACCCGAATCCAACCTGGGAGGAGGTGAATCCTGATGCCGGCCAAGAAGAAGAGCGCGAAGAAGAAGACCGCCAAGAAGAAGTAAGTTAGCGGATTGGGCACGTCCTGAGGGGCCGCTCGGCAATGCCGGGCGGCCCTCGTGCATTACAATGGGCTCGTGCCGCGCCGCGCGTTCGTTGCTCCCGACACCCGCCTCCGGCTCTTCGGAGCCCGGCAGAACAACCTCAAGGGAATCGACGTCTCCTTCCCGCACGCCGCCCTTTCCGTGATCACCGGGGTGAGCGGCTCGGGGAAGTCGTCCCTGGCCTTCGACACGATCTACGCCGAGGGGCAACGGCGCTACGTCGAATGCGTCTCCACGTACGCGAAGCAGTTCCTCGACCGGCTCCCGCGGCCCGAGATCGACCGGATCGAGGGGCTTTCGCCGGCGGTCGCGATCCGCCAGGGGGCGGCCGCGCAGACCGGCCGCTCCACCGTGGGCACCGTCACCGAGATCGCCGACTACCTCCGGCTCCTCCTCGCGCGCGTGGGCGAGACGCGCTGCGGGCAGTGCGGCACGGTGGTCCCGCGCTACAGCGTGGACTCGGTGCTGGAGGCGGCGCTCCGGTTCGAGGGCGAGGACCTGGTCGTCGCCGCGGGGCTTCCGGCCCGGCCGGGGGAGCGGCCGCCCCAGGTGTGGGCGCGCGCGCTCGCCGCCGGCTTCGTGCGCGCGCAGCCGCGCGGCGCGCAGGGCTGGCTCCGGCTGGACGAGCCGATTCCGGCCGGCTCGAAGGGGCCGATCCGGGTCATGATCGATCGCGTACGCGCCGGCGCCGAGAACCGGATGCGCCTTCGCGAGGCGATCGAGCTGGCGTGGCGCGAGGGGGAGGGGCGGCTGGACATCGAGCGGCCCTCCGGCGAAGTCCTCACCTTTGCCGACGGGCGGACCTGCGTCACCTGCGGCCGCACCTTCCCCGATCCGCGCCCCCAGCTCTTCTCCTTCAACAGTCCCTACGGCGCCTGTCCCGAGTGTCGCGGCTTCGGGAACGTCCTCACGTTCACGCTGGATCGGGTGGTGCCGCATCCCGAGAAGACGGTGCGCGAGGGCGCGCTCGACCCCTGGAAGAACTCCTGGCGCGCCTATTTCATGCCCAAGCTGGAGGCCCTCTCCAAGGAGCGCGGCATTTCGCTGGACGTCCCGTTCGCGAGCCTCCCGGAAGAGCAGCAGCGCATCCTCCTCCACGGCGCGCCCGGGTTCCGGGGCGTCTTTCCCTTCCTCGAACGGCTCCAGCTCAAGTCGTACAAGTCGAGCGCGCGGTTCCTGGTGAAGCATTATCAGGAGGCCATGCCCTGCGAGGTCTGCGGCGGGACGCGGCTCAAGCCGGAGGCGATGGAGGTGAACGTCGGCGGGAAGAACGTTGCCGAGCTCCTCGGCGCCACCGTCGGGGAGCTGCGCGCCTTCTTCGCCGGGCTCCGCCTCGATCCCGTGCGCGAGGCCGTGGCCGCCTCGATCCGGACCGAGGTCGAGGGCCGGCTGGAGTATCTCGGCGAGGTCGGTCTCGACTACCTGACGCTGGATCGAGCGTCCAAGACCCTTTCGGGCGGCGAGTCGCAGCGGATCGAGCTGGCGAACGCGCTCGGAGGATCCCTCTCGCACGCCCTCTACGTCCTGGACGAGCCGACGGTCGGTCTCCACCCGCGCGATACGGAGCGGCTGATTCGCGTCATCCGGCGGCTGCGGGAGCGGAGCAACACGGTGATCGTCGTGGAGCACGACCCCGACGTGATCGCCGCCGCCGACTGGATCGTGGAGCTGGGACCCGGCGCGGGGCAACGCGGCGGCGCGCTGCTCTACGCCGGGCCGGTCGAGGCATGGCCGTCGCGGGTCGAGGCGACCGAGCCGCCCGAGATGGCGGCCGAGGGTCGCGCGTCCTACGGGCTGCCCGGGACGGGGGCGCGGGCGGGCGCGGCGCGGAAAAAGGAACCCTGGATCGAAGTGCGGGGCGCCCGCGAGCACAACCTTCGCGACGTGAACGCGCGGTTTCCGGTCGGGGCGCTCGTCGGCGTGTGCGGCGTCTCCGGGTCGGGGAAGTCCACGTTGATCGAGGACGTTCTCTGGAGGGCCGCGGCCCGGGCGCTGGACCAGGACGCGCCCGCTCCGGGCGCCCACGACGCGGTGCTCGGGCTCGATCCCTTCCGGCGCGCGGCGATGGTGGACCAGTCGCCCGTGGCGCGAAGCGCCCGTTCCAACCCCGCGACCTACGTGAAGGCGTTCGACCGGATCCGGGAGCGCTACGCGCGATCGCCGCTCGCGCGCCAGCGGAAGTACACGCCCGGGACCTTCTCCTTCAACGTCGCGGGCGGGCGCTGCGAAGCCTGCGAGGGGGCGGGCGTGACGCGCGTCGAGATGTACTTCCTCGCGGATCTCTGGATCCCCTGCGAGGCGTGCGAGGCGCGGCGCTTCCGGCCCGAGGTGCTCGAGGTGACCGTGCACGGGCTCTCGATCGACGCGCTCCTGGACAAGACGGTGGAGGAGGCGATCCAGCTCTTCCGCGACGATCCCGACGTGGCGGCGCCCCTCTGGGTGCTGGAGCGGGTCGGACTGGGCTACCTGCGGCTGGGGCAGCCCTTCTCCACCCTGAGCGGGGGCGAAACGCAGCGCGTGAAACTGGCGCGGGAGCTGTCGGACCGCTCGGCGGGCGAGACGCTGTATCTCTTCGACGAGCCGACCGTGGGACTCCACCGCAAGGACGTGCAGACGCTGCTTCGCGTGCTGCGTGAGCTGGTGCGGCGCGGCAGTACCGTGATCGCCGTGGAGCACAACCTGGACTTCCTGGCCGCCTGCGACTGGCTGGTCGAGCTGGGGCCGGGCGCGGGCGAGGAGGGCGGGAGGATCACGGCCGAGGGGCCGCCCGCCGCGATCGCGCGCGACGAGCGCTCGGCCACGGGGGCCTATCTCCGGAAGAGCGCGATCTGCGCGTAGTCGAAGGGGTGGTGCGCGGGGGCGCTGAACCTGCCGCGCACGACCAGCCCCCAGTGCCGGCCGAGCAGCGTCTCGAGTCCCGCGATGGCGTGCGTCTTCAGATACCCGCGCGAGTGGAACGCCGTCTCCCCGAAACCCTGGATCTTCGCCACCTGGACGACCAGGTGCGCGCCCGGACCGGCTTCCAGGATCGGTCGGATCGCCCATTTGCGGCGGATCGTTCGGAGCGGGCGCAGGAAGTAGGCGACGCTGAGCGTCCCCTCGGTCAGGAAGGGGGCGGAGGCTCCCGTCAGCTCGACATGAACCCAATGCTCGAGAGGGCCGCTGTTCTGGACGTAGCGCTCGTAGCCGAACGTTCCGAGGGCGTCGAACGGGCCGTCCGCGATCGCGGCGCCCAGCTCAAACCGGTCGTTGTCGTTGCCGACCGCCGCGCGCGCGGCGCTGGCGGCGGTGACCGGTACGGGAGCGCTGGTGTCGGCGGGCGCGGCCGAAGTCTGAGCGGGGGCTTGGCCGGCCCACGCGAAACAGGCCAGCGCCGAGGCGGCGGCGAGGAGCCGCCTCATTCGACGTCCACGTCGCTGGTCGAGATGAAGCTGCCCGCCTGGAAGTAGAGCCGGTACGTGCCCGCCGGGACGCGGCGGCCCTCCGCATCGGTGAAGTCCCACGTAATGACCGGCAGGCGGAACGTCCCCGACAGCGTGGCGGGCTCGTCGGCGTCGAAGATCACCTTGATCCGCGAGGCGTGCTCGTCGAAGACTGCGATCCGCACGTGCTCCGCGCTCGGAATGAAGAAGTTGATGATGTACGAGGGCGCCGAGGCGCCGGGGAGGAGTCCTACCTGCGCGCAGATCGCGACCTCGTTCGAGGTCGTGCCGAACTTCGAGCATTCGTCCCACGAGGTGCGCTGGGAGCCGGGAAAGAATTTCTGGGTGGAATGGATGCCGTCCGCGCTGCAACCGACGAGCGCGATCGCGGCAACGGCGAGCCACTGGCGCAGTGGGGTGCTCCTATTCCGGCCGCGGGGTACGACGTCTGGGGAACGGGTGACTGGGAACGCGACGTCAGAATCGCAGAGGAGGGGAGTGGAACGCAAAAAAAATTTGAGGAAGTTCCCCGCGCATCCACGTGACTCGCAAGTTAAAACCCCGCAAGAAACGACCGGCCTGATGGACTAGGTTTTAGCCGCGGATTGGGCACGAGGCGGCAGGGAACTCCGCTCGCAAGAAACTTATCTCACATCGGATTTTCGTGTCAACCATTTTCGACTCGCGCGTACATTGTGGCTGGCCGGGCGGGGAACCTGGGTGTCAATGAGGGGCGACTAGGGTCGCGATTCGAGTGCAGCGGGCTTGCTGGAGACGTATCGTTTCGACGAATATCGCGGCGGAGGTCTGGGCCTCCGCGGACGGCCGATCACGAGGTCCGATCGAGGCCCGCCCCGATCCCCTGTTGCCGAAGCCGCGGGGGGAATGGTATCTTCTCCCGTTTGTGGCACTTGGCCTCGCCGACCGCGGCGTTGGGCCGCGCCGCCGTACCCGTTCTCTGCGAGCGCCATGTTCGAAGATCTGACCGAACGCCTGGGCGGCGTTTTCCGGAAGATGTTGGGCCGGGGCCGCTTGAGTGATCAGGACGTCAAGGATTCGCTCCGCGAGATCCGGCGCGTCCTGCTCGAGGCGGACGTCAACCTCAACGTCGCGCGCGACTTCCTGAAATCGGTCGAAGCGCGCGCGGTGGGCTCCGACCTGCTCCAGAGCGTGCAGCCGGGGCAGCAGGTCGTGAAGATCGTCCACGAAGAGCTGGTGAAGCTCCTCGGCGGCGCGGGCCCGCAGACAGGGCTCCAGTTCCCGGCCAATCGCGCGGCCGTGCTGCTCCTCGCCGGACTCCAGGGCTCCGGGAAGACGACCACCGCGGCAAAGCTCGCGCGCTTCTGGATGAAGCGCGAGAAGCGCGTGCTGCTCGCGGCGCTCGATCTCCAGCGTCCGGCGGCGGTCGATCAGCTCGAGGTGCTCGGGAAGCAGGTCGGCGCGCCGGTGCACCTGGACCGCGCGGCGAAGGATCCGGTGGCCCTGGCGCAGGAAGCGCGTCGTCGCGCCGACAAGGAGGGCTTCGACCTCCTGATCGCCGACACGGCCGGCCGGCTCCACGTCGACGAGGAGCTGATGACCGAGGTCGAGCGCGTCCACAAGAAGCTCGAGCCTCAGGAGAGCTACCTCGTTCTCGACGGCATGACCGGCCAGGACGCGGTCTCGATCGCGGAATCGTTCACGGCGCGGCTTCCGGTCACGGGGTTCGTCCTCACCAAGATGGACGGGGATGCGCGCGGCGGGGCGGCGCTCTCGCTCCGGGCCGTGACGGGGAAACCGATCCGGTACCTGGGGACCGGCGAGAAGCTCGACGGCATCGAGCCGATGCACGCCGACCGGCTCGCGTCGCGAATCCTGGGCATGGGCGACGTGGTCACCCTGGTCGAGCGCGTGCAGGAGCGCATCGACCTCAAGAAGGCCGAGGACTTAGAGAAGAAGCTCCGGAAGCAGAAGTTCACCCTGGAGGATTTCCTCGGGCAGCTCCAGGAGATGAAGAAGCTGGGTCCGCTCGAGGAGATCATGAAGATGATTCCGGGCATGCGGCTTCCCGCCGGCGCTCAGGTCGACGAGCGGGAGCTGAAGCGCACGGAGGCGATCATCCAGTCGATGACGCGGGGCGAACGCGAAGAGCCGCGGGTCATCGACGGCAGCAGGCGCCGGAGGATCGCCAAGGGGAGCGGCACGACCGTGCAGGACGTGAACCGGCTCCTCAAGCAGTTCGAAGAGATGCAGACGATGCTCAAGCGCATGGGCAAGATGCCGAAGGGGCGGCTCCCGATGGGGATGCCGCGCCGCTGAGGCCGCTCGGCCCGGGCCGAACACCGACGGAGGGTAGAAGAGAATGGTCGTCATCCGCATGAAACGCGCGGGCGCGAAGAAGCGCCCGTTCTATCGGGTCGTGGTCGCCGACTCGAGGAGCCGGCGCGACGGGCGCTACATCGAGCAGCTCGGCTACTACGATCCGCTCACCGACCCCGCGACGTTCAAGGTCGACGCGGAGAAGTTCGCATCCTGGATCCGCAAGGGCGCGACTCCGTCGGAGTCGGTCGGCGTGATGATGGCCAAGCACGCTCCCGACGCGCTCCGTCCGGCGCGGCTCGTGCCGCAGAACGCGGCCGCGATGCCGGCCGCGGCCGAAGCCGAGACCGCGAAGCCGAAGAAGGCCGCGAAGAAGAAGGGCGCCGCGAAGAAGAAGGCGCCGAAGAAGGCCGCCACGAAGGGCGTCGCCAAGAAGGCGAAGGCCCGGGCGAAGAAGAAGAGCGGTGTGGCGCCGAAGCGCGCGGTCAAGAAGGCCAAGAAGAAGAAGAGCTGAGCGACCGGCGGCGCCACGGCGCCGCCAGGGAGGCGACATGAAGGCCAAGGCGCTCATCGAATATCTCGCGAGTCAGCTCGTGGATCACCCCGAAGGCGTTCACGTCGACGAGCACGACACCGGGGAGACCACGGTGCTCACACTCCGCGTCTCGCCGGGCGATCTGGGCAAGGTGATCGGACGCGAGGGCCGAACGGCGCACGCGCTGCGCGCGCTGTTGACCGCGTCGGCCACCGCCCAGGGACATAGGGCGATTCTGGAGATTGCGGATTAATGTCCCGGTGTACCGGCCGCCCGCAGGCGGCCGGAACTTCTAGCGGCCCATGAACGCAGGGGCTGACGAAAGCGGCGAAACACCGCGCGTCTTGGTCGGCATCATCGCCCGCGCGCACGGACTCCGCGGCGAAGTGGTCGTGAAGGTGATGAGCGACGCGCCCGAGCGCTTCGCCCCGGGCAGCGAGATGATCGCCGCGGGTCCGGAGAGCGTGCAGGCGCGGCCGTTGCGGGTCGCGGCGTCGCGCCCCTTCCAGGGAAGGCTCCTCGTGACGTTCGAGGGGGTGGAGCGCCGCGAAGAGGCGGAAGCCCTCCACGGCCAGGAGCTGACCATCGAGCGGAGCCAGGTCGCGCCCCTTCCCGAGGGCAAGCACTACCAGTTCGAGCTGATGGGACTGTCCGTGCGCACCACCGCGGGGATGCCGCTCGGCCGGGTCACCGACATCTTCAGCACGGGGAGCAACGACGTGCTGGTGGTGGACGACGACGAGAACGAGATCCTGATTCCGATGCTGGAAGGGGTGATCGTCTCGGTGGACCTCGAGGGGAAAGCCCTCGTGGTCGAGCCGCCACCGGGACTGCCGGGCATTCCGGAGCCCGGGGCGGAGTAGCCCCGGTGCGCGTTTCGATCCTCACGCTGAACCCCGGTTTCTTCGGCGGGGCGCTGGACGAGGGGATGATCCGCGTGGCCCGCGAGAAGGGGCTGCTCGAAGTCGTGCTCGTCCCGATCCGGGCGTTCGCAGACGACCGTTACGGCACGACCGACGACTATCCCTACGGTGGTGGGGCGGGCATGGTGATGAAGGCCGCGCCGATCGTCGCCGCGCACGAGAGCGTCGCGCGCTCGTGCGGGGGTGCGGCTCCCCGGACGCTGGTCACATCGCCCCAGGGGCGCGTGCTCACCCAGGAGTGGGTGCGGGAACTGGCCGCCGAGAAGCACCTCGCGGTGGTGTGCGGCCGCTACAAGGGGATCGACGAGCGGGTGGTGGCGACGCTCGGCGCCGAGGAGTTCTCGATCGGCGATTACGTCCTCTCGGGAGGGGAGCCGGCGGCCCTGGTGCTTACCGATGCCGTAAGCCGCTTACAGCCAGGGGTTTTGGGAGATGCGGAGTCCGCGGAGGCGGACTCCTTTTCCGAGGCGCTTTTGGACGCGCCCGTGTACACTCGCCCGGACGAATTCCGGGGGCGTTCCGTCCCCGAAGTCCTCCGAAGCGGGAACCATGAAGAGATCCGCCGCTGGCGACGTCGGGAAGCGATCCGACGGACCCTCGCGCGCCGGCCCGATATCGTCCGGGGCCGTGCGTGGAGCGAGGAGGATCGAAGACTGATGGACGAAATCAAGAGGGAGGCGGATCAGCCATGAGCGCCATCGAACGGTTCGAGACCCGGTTCACGACAGACCGGACGCTCGACTTCCAACCGGGTGACACGATCAAGGTCCACGTTCGCGTCATCGAGGGTGAGAAGGAGCGGTCGCAGATCTTCCAGGGTGTCGTCACCAACATTCGCGGCAGCGGCATGCGCACGTCGTTCACGGTGCGCAAGATCTCCGCGGGAATCGGCGTGGAGCGCACGTTCCCGCTCCACTCGCCGTCGGTCGCCAAGATCGAGGGCGCGCGCAAGGGGAAGGTCCGTCGCGCGAAGCTGTACTACCTGCGCGGCCGCAAGGGGAAGGCGGCCAAGGTGACGGAGCGCGAGTCGCTCGGAGGAGACGAAGGGTAGTCGATCGGAAAGGAGCGCGAGCCGCAGGGAGGCGATGAGGCGCAGCAAGCTGGCTCGATTCGACGACGGGTATCGCGAGCAATGGGGCGAGCTCGTCGCGGGGGTGGATGAGGCGGGGCGGGGCCCCTTGGCGGGCCCGGTGGTCGCGGGGTGCGTCGTATTGCCCGCGGACGCGCGAGGGTTGCGCGGCGTTCGGGATTCGAAGGAGATGACCGCCGAAGAGCGCGAAGAGGCGGTCGTGAAGATACGGGCGGTGGCGCTGGGCGTCGGGGTGGGTGTGGCGAGCGTGGAGGAGGTCGACGCCTTCAACATTCGAATGGCGTCCTTGCTGGCGATGCGACGAGCCGTCGATGCCCTGGGGATCACTCC
>DASQJL010000044.1 GCA_035631035.1 Candidatus Binatia bacterium
CCGGGCGCACGTTCTGGGCGCACGGGAGATCGCCGACCGTCTCGACCGGATGATGGGCCTCCTGCGCGCCGAGCCGGGGACCGTGTCACGCCGGCATGCGACCCTCCGAGCCGCGCTCGACTGGAGCGTGGACGCGCTGCCCCCCGACGCCCAGGGGCCATTTGGCGCGCTCTCGGTCTTCGCGGGCGGGTGGGATCTGGACGGCGCCGCCTTCGTGCTCGGGTGCGGTGATCTCGAAGCGGTCGATCTGCTGGACACGCTGGCCCGGCGTTCGCTGGTGACGGCCTCCCGCGGAAGCGCCGGGACCCGCTACCGCTACCTCGAACCGGTGCGGCAGTTCGCGGCGGAGCGGCTCGCCTCCTCCGGAGAAGAGAGTCCGGTGCGCGCCCGATTCGTCGCCTTCGAGGTGTCGCTGGCCGAGCGTGCCGAGCCCCAGCTGCTCGGCCCCGACCAGGCGTCATGGCTCGACCGCATCGGGCTCGAGCACGAGAACATCCTCGCGGCCATCGAGGCGAGCAGCGGGAGCGCGGCCGACGCGGAAGCCGCGCTCCGCATCGCCGGGTCGCTCTGGCGGTTCTGGCACATCCGCGGTCATCTCCGCACCGGCGCCGCCGCCGTTCGTCGCGCGCTTTCGCTGCCGGGCGCCTCGGCGCCCACGGTCCTTCGGGCCCGCGCCCTGTACGCCGCGGGAGCGCTCGCGGCCTTCGACATGGAAGGGCAGCGGCGCGCACGGGAGTACTTCGAGGAGGCGCTCGCGATCTTCCGCACGGCCGGAGAGGAGTTCGGCGCGGCGCGCTGCCTGACCGGGTTGGGCGCCGTGGCCAGCGCGCGCCGGGAGTTCGCGGAGGGCGCGGCACGGCTGGAAGAAGCGCAGGGCCTCTACCGCAAGCTGGGGGATGCCCGCGGACTGGCCGTCACGCTGAACAACCTGGGGGCCGCGGCCTGGAACCAGGGAGATCTGGCGCGTGCGGGCGAGCGGATCGGCGAGGCGCTCGATCTCGCGCGCTCGGCGGGAGATCTCGGAAACATCGCCCAGCTGGCGGTGGCGCTGTCGATGATTCGCACCCGGTGTGCCGACGCGGTGGGCGCGACCGCGCCGCTGCGGGAGGCCCTGGAGACCTTGGGCTCCCTGGGCGCGCGTCACAGCAGCGCTGCCGGCGCCCTTCTTGCGGCCGGCGAGCTGGCCGCCCTGGAGCAGCGCTATGCGGACGCGGCGCGCTGGTTCGGGGCGGCGGATCACATGCTGGAGCGGCTCAACCTGGTCTTCGACGAGGCGGACGTATGGTGGAAAGGCAGAGGTGCCGCCCTTCAGGCCGCGAAGCAGGCTCTGGGCGAATCGGTTTGCGAGGCCCATCGCGCGGCCGGGACGCGGATGGAGGTAGAGGCGGCCCTCCGCACCGCTCGACGCGAACTATCCGGCTGAGATCCCGCTGCGGGCAGCCCGGGATGTCCCTCGACGGCCGTCACTTGTTCGGCAGGCGCTCGAACCCCCAGAAGGAACCAGGGTACATCTCCACGATGGCGCCCGATTCGTCCGCCCGGAACGCGACGTACGCGCTCCCGTCCTCTCGAAGGAACAGCAGCGGCGCGACCTCCACGTACCGAAAGCCTCCGATTCGGAGCGCGTCACCCTCGTTCTTCACTTCGAAAATGTACGGCACGCTCCGCGGCTTGCATGAATGGCACGACGTGGTGGGGCCGTAGCGGCCGGCATAGGCTTCCGCCCGCTTGGAAAAGTCGGGAGGTGGGACGGGACGAGGGGATCGCACGCGAGCGCTGGGGTACAGGTGCTTGAGCAGGGCGTCTTCGAGATTGTCCCGGAGCCTGCTGCCCTCGAACTGGTTCACCACGAAGAAGCCGGCGTCCTCGGAAGGAACCATGACGAACTGTGCGCTGAAGCCCGCCACGTTGCCGCCGTGCTCGACGACCCGTAGGTCGCCAAACTGCGCCTCCCAGAATCCCAGGGTCACACCCGGAACCTTGGGGTGCATCCGGACCTGTTGCGAGAGCATCTCGGCCGAGGAGCTCTCGGACAAGATTCGGGCGCTCCCGATGTGACCGTGTCCCAGGTGCGCCATCAGGTACCGGGCCATGTCGGTGGCCGTGCTGTTGACCGACGATGCCGGCGTGGTGTGGTACCACTCCCATGCCTGGGCCTCGAGCGAGTCCCCGCGCCGCTCGTAGCCCATGGCGACGTCGCCAGCCAGGGTGGCGGGGACATTGATGCTCGTACGGTTCATTCCGAGCGGCCGCCAGATATTCTCCGTGAAGTATTGCTCGATGGGCTTGCCGGAGACCTCCTCGACGAGATCACCCGCGAGGGTCATCCCGTAGGTGGAATAGCTGATCGTCTGGCCCGGGGGGCGCACCCGTACCAGGCGTGACGCGAGAAACTCGGGCAGCGGCTGCACCGACTCGCGCGAAGGTCCTTGGGTGCCGGGGCGTATCTCGTCGAACCCAGAGGTGTGGGTGAGCAGGTCGGTCACGGTCACCGGCAGGGGGTAGGTTTCCGGGACGTTCACCTTGGACAGGTACACGTTGACGTCCGCTTCGCGGTGGACGCGCCCGCGGTCCACAAGCTGCATCACGGCGGTGGCCGTAAACGTCTTCGAGATGGAGCCGACTCGCCAGATGGTCCTTTCGGGATCCACGGCGCGTCGTGCCGCTACGTTCGCCCAACCGTAGCCCTTCTGGTACACGACCCGGCCGTGGCGGACGAAGACGAAAGCCGCCCCAGGGATTCCGCCGCGCTTCATCTCCGCATTCATGACCGAATCGACGAAGGCGCCGAGCCGTGTGACGCTGAACGGGTCACCGCTTCGGGAGGTGTGCGGCGGTCTGTAGGATGCGGCTCCGGACGCAGGCGGGGTCGGCAGGGAGCAGAGGCAAGCCAGCAGCGTGCAGAGGCAGCCCTTCGTCAGTATGGATCGGATCATCGCTGCAGCTCCCGTCGCGCCGAAAGGTCTCACGTGGCCTCGGCAGGTCATTGTATATTGGCTAGTATTTCCAACGACAGACTACCACAAGGGGAGGGCGCGCCGCGTATGTTCTTGATCCGTGACCTACGCCAGATACGGGTTCTAGGCTCTCCCGCACGCCAGGCCATCGTGGACGCTCTCGAGACCATGGGACCGTGCTCGGCATTCGAGCTGGGGCAGGTCCTGGGTCGAAGCAGCGACCGCCTGTACTACCATCTGCAGATTCTCAAGACGGCAGGCATCGTTCGGTCCCGACGGGAGCGGAACAGGGCAGGGCGTCTCCAGGAGCGCTTCGACCTCCCGGGACGGCCCACGCAGCTTCGATATGACCCCTCGGATGCGAAGAACGTGACTGCGATCACGAAGGTGGTGGGCGCGGCGCTCCGCGACGCTCAGCGCGCGTTCAGGAAGGCCTTCACGCAAGACCCGGTCGTTCAAGGGCCGGCGCGGACGCTGTGGGCGGGACGGCGGACCGGCTGGCTCGCGGTCAAAG
>DASQJL010000045.1 GCA_035631035.1 Candidatus Binatia bacterium
GTTCCGCACGGTGATGCCGGCCCCGGCGATGAAGCCGATCATCGAGGTCGCCGTGAAGAAGGCGCCGAGCGCCGCGTGCGCGGGAAGGATCCCGATGAGGCTCAGCGGAATCGGCAGCATGATCACGAAGGGGGTGGTGAAGGAGCGGAACCACCCCACCGTCAGGATGTAGATGAGCAGCAGCACCACGGCGAACGCCGTCCCCATGTCCCGGAAGACCTGAAGCGTGATGTGCCATTCGCCGTCCCACTTGAGCGAATAGGACTCGGTGGACGCCGGCATCGTCAGATTGAGCTGCTCCACGCGGCCGCCGTCGGGAGCCCGCAGCGAATCCACGCGCGCGCCCAGCTTCCCGATCGCATAGACGGGGCTCTCCTCGCGGCCGGCCACGTCCCCTAGCACGTACACCGCGCGCCGCTGGTTCTTGTGGTAGATCTCCGCCGGCGCCTCCTCGCGCGCCGAGCGGACGAGCTCCGATAACGGGGTCCCCGCCCCGCTTCCGACCCGGAGCGCGGCGAGCGCGGACTCGTCTGACTGATCCGCCGGTGAGAGCTGGACCCGGATCGGCACCGGTTCCGTCTCGGTCCCCGCCTGAAGAACGCCGACCGTGTTCCCCGCATAGAGCCCCGCGGCCGTCCGCGCCACCGCCTCTGGCGAGACGCCGGCGAGTGCGGCGCGGTCGCGATCGACGTTCAGGGCGATCCGAGGCTGCCCCTCGGTGAGGAGCAGATCGGTGTCCACGACCCCCGGGGTCGTCCGGAAGACGCTCCACACCTGCCGGGCGAGCGCGCGCTGTCCCTGGAGGTCGGGGCCGTAGACCTCGGCCACCAGCGTCGAGAGCACGGGAGGACCGGGCGGCACCTCCACCACCTTGAGCCGCGCGCCGTACTTCGCGGCCACCACCTCCAGCGCCGGGCGCACGCGCCGCGCGATGGCATGGCTCTGCGCGCGGCGCTTCCCCGCCTCGACCAGCTTCACCTCGACCGAGGCGTAGCGGGGATCGGAGCGCAGGTCGTAGTGCCGCACGAGCCCGTTGAACGTGACCGGGGCGCCGATGCCCGTGTAGATCTGATAGGCCTCCACCTCCGGCTCGCGCGCGGCGCGCGCCGCGACCTCTTCGGCCGCCGCGAGCGTCCGCTCCAGCGGCGTTCCCGGCGGGAGGTCGAGCAGCACCTCGAACTCGCTCTTGTTGTCGAAGGGCAGCATCTTCACGGTCACGATCCGGAACGCGATCAACGACACGGCGGCCGCGAAGAGGAACGCGATCAGCCCGAAGAAGAAAAGCCGCGCGCGGGACTCCGAAAGGAGCCGCCCCATGACGCGGCGGTAGGTGCGGTCCAGCTTCCCTTCCTCCACCCCTTCGTGCGCGGACCCGTGACTCACCAAGAGGCGCCGCGCCGCCCACGGGGAGACGACGAAGGCGACGCCCAGGGAAAAGAGCATCGCCAACGAAGCGCCGATCGGGATCGGCTTCATGTAGGGGCCCATCAGGCCTCCCACGAACGCGAGCGGCAGGATCGCGGCGATCACCGTCACCGTCGCGAGCACCGTGGGATTTCCTACCTCGTCGACCGCCTCGATCACGCGCTGGTCCTTGCTCCGGCCGTCGCGCAGCCGCAGGTGGCGCGCGATGTTCTCGACCACCACGATCGCGTCGTCGACCAGGATGCCGATCGAAAAGATGAGCGCGAACAGCGTGACCCGGTTCAGCGTGTAGCCGAGGAAGCGGTAGATGAAGAGGGTCAGCGCGAGCGTCACGGGAATCGCGATCGCAACCACCAGCGCCTCGCGGCGGCCGAGCGCCAGCGCGATCAGAAGCACCACCGACATCGTGGCGAGCAGCAGGTGGAACATCAGATCGTCCGACTTCTGGCGGGCGGTCTCGCCGTAGTCCCGCATCGTGGTGATCTCGAGTCGGTGCCCGATCAGGTGCGGCCGGAGGGTCTCCACCTGGGCGTGGAGCCGCTTCGTCAGCTCCATCGCGTTCACGCCGGGGAGCTTCGTGACCTCGACCGTGACGGCGGGATAGCGGGCGCCGCCGTGCCGGCCGAAGATCACGTACTGGGTCGGCGCGGGGGCGCCGTCTTCGACCCGGGCCACTTCGGTGAGACGAACTGGCCGGCCGTCGCGCGCCGCGACGGCCAGGTTGCCGATCTCCTCCGCCGACGTGAAGGGCGACTCGGCGCGAAGCGCGACCCGTCCCTCGGGTCGCACCGCCCCACCCGCCGGGAACGAGAGCCCGGAGGAAGCCAGGCTCCCCATCAGCTCGTCCAGCGTGAGCCGCGCGGCCGCCATGCGGCCGGGGTCGGGCTCGACCCGGATCGCGCGCGGCTCGCCGCCCAGGACCCGCACGCGCGCCACCCCCTGCGTCTTCTTCAGCTCCAGCGCGAGCTCCGAGGCGACGCGGCGCAAGTCGCTCGGATCGGCATCGGGATGCGCGGGGTCCCACACCGTCAGGGCCAGCACCGGCACGTCGTCGATCGATCGTGGCGCCACGTCGACGATCCGCGCTCCGGCAGGAAGGGTCGCGGCGACCTCGTCCAGGCGCGAGCGCAAGCGGCTCCACGCCTCGTCGGGGTTCGAGCCCACTTCGAACCGCGCGATCACGAGCGCGCCGTCGTCGCGCGAGGTGGAGTACAGGTACTCGAGCTTCGGGATGAGCGAGAGGCGCTTCTCGACCGGCGTGACCAGCTGGCGCTCCACCTGCTCCACCGGGGAGCCGGGCCACGCCAGGGTCACGTCGATCATCGGGACCTGGATCTGCGGCTCCTCTTCGCGAGGCAGCGTGAGGAGGGCCAGGATGCCGAGGAGCACCGAGGCGACGACGGCGAGCAGCGTCAGCTTGGAATCGAGGAACGCGCGCGCGATCCGTCCCGCCGGCCCCAGGGAATGTGGCATCGTCACCACGGCCTCACCGCCGCTCCGTGACGGCTCGCCCGTCGGCGAGCTTGGAGGGGTCCAGCGCGATGTCGTCGCCCGGCTCGAGGCCGGCCAGCACTTCCGCGCTCGAGGCGTCCTCGCGGCCCAGTCGCACCCAGCGGAGCCAGGCGCGGCCCTCCTGGACGACGTAGACGCCGGTGAGCGACCCGCGGCGGATCACGGCCGAGGAGGGAACGCTGAGGGCTCCTCCCGATGCCGGGGTTCCGACGCCACCCGGACGGCGGCCGCCCGCGGGCGCGCCGGTTGCGGCCGGCGCCGGGGCCTGCGGCGCCTCGAGCCGGACCTCGGCGAAGTCGCCGGGAACCAGGGCGACCGCGCGATCCGAAAGCTTGAACCGGGCCGTCCGCGTGCGCGACGCGTAGTCGGTCATGCCGTCCACACGAAGGAGCGACGCGGGATGCCACGGCCCCGCCTGGAACCGAACGGTGGCGCGCGTGCTCCGGAGGTCGGCGCTCCACCCCTCGGGGACGGCCGCCACGATCTCTCCCGCGCCGGTCGAGCGGACGTCGAGAACCGCGTCGCCAGGATTGAGCGACGTGCCGGGATCGACGTGATGGCGCACGACCACGCCCGCAAAGGGAGCGCGGACCTCGGTGCCGGAGACCAGCCCCGCCTGCGTGGCGTTCGCCGCGGCGTAGGCGGCTTCCGCGGCCTGGCGATCCTGGCGCGCCAGCTCCAGCTCGCGGAGTGCGGCGACGCGATCGGCGTAGAGAGATTCGACCCGGGCCTCCTGCTTCCTCGCCAAGTCGAGCCGCGAAGACGCAGCGGCCAGCCCCGAGCGCGCCGCCTGGAGCGCGGCTTTGGCCTCGGTCGCGTCGAAGCGGGCGAGCACGACGCCGGCCGGGAAGGCGGCGCCCTCCTGGTACGGCAGCGCGCTCAGGCGCGCGCCGATCGTGGCGCGAATGGTGACCTCCTCGCGCGCCGCGACGCGCGCGGGGAGGATGAGCTCGCGCTCGGAGCCGGCCGTGCCGACCCGGCGCACCGTCACCTCGACGGGCGGCGTGGTGTCGGCCGCGGCGCGGCCGGGCTCGTCGCGGTGGCCGCAGCCCGCCGCGGCCATCGCGATGAGGAGTGCTGCGCCGAATCGCGCGGCAGGGGCCGGCGAGGCGGAGCCGGGTGGGATTCGTGATTTCATTCGAGCATCCCTCGTGCGTGCAGGAGACGGTACTGGGCCAGGACGGCGTCAGACTCGGCGTCGACGCGGGCGTGTCGCGCCCGCGCCGCCTCGGCCTCCACGGCCAGGAGATCGGACTGCGGGAGAAGCCCCGCGCGATAGCGGCCCTGCGCCAGACGGAGCGCCTCCTCGGCCGACGCGGCGCCGAGGTGTGCTGCGTCGCGTCGGTCGAGCGAGACCTCCGCGTCCACCGCCGCGTCGAGCGTGGAGGCGGCCAGCGCGCGCTTCAGGAGCTCGGCGCGGGCCACGGCCTCGTCGGCGCGCGCTCTCGCGATCCGGCGCTCCTGGATGCGGCGCGTCCCGTCCCAGATGGGGAATGAGGCGGTGAGCCCGACGAAGAAGCGGCGCGCTCCCCCGCCCGATTCCGGATCTTCGTAGCGGCGAACGTCGGCGCGCGCGTTCAGCGAGGGCAGGAGCGCGAGCGAGGCGCGGGTCACCTCGATCCCCCGGGCGCGGGCCTCCTCGCGCGCGGCGACGTATTCGGGGCGGGCGGCGACGTAGGGCTCGCTGCGGGACGCGTCCCGATTCTGGCCGGCAGGATCCGGCAACATTCCGAGATCCTCCCGGAGCACCCGCTGGCCGACGGTCGTCGCGAGCCGCGCGAGCGCGACCTGGACCCGCCGGTCGGATCCGAGCGCGGCCACGCGCGTTTCGGCCCAGTGCGCCGTGGCGCGCAGCGTGTCCAGCTCGGGGATCTGTCCGCGCCGGAATCGCTCCACCGCGGAGCGGCGCGACTCCTCGGCGGCCGCCAGCGCGATCGAATCGGCCTCCAGGGCGTCTCGCGCGCGGACGGCCTCGACGTAGACGCCAGCCACCTCCAGAAGCCGGTCGGCGACCGCGGCGCGCGCCGATTCCCGGGCGGCGCGGCCTCGATGCGCCGCCAGGGCGGGCGCCGTGACCTCGGCGCCTCCGTTCCAGAGCGGCTGCTCCGCCGTGGCGCCCCAATTCCAGGCGCTCCGCGGCGCGGGATCGTTCAGCGTCGGCAGCGCGAAATCGGCAGCCGTGAACCGCCCTTGCCAGAGCTTCTGCGAG
This sequence comes from Candidatus Binatia bacterium, assembly GCA_035631035.1. Taxonomy (NCBI): domain Bacteria; phylum Candidatus Binatota; class Binatia (SeqCode); species Binatia bacterium. Next base: position 5,147 of record DASQJL010000045.1, read on the forward strand.
AAGAGGAGCGCGGGATCGTCACTCCGCGTCCACCCGGCGTCCAGGCCGATCCGCGGGGAGAGCGCCGACCAGCCCGAGGCCGCGGCGGCGCTTCCGGCATCGCCCGCGGCCCGCGCGGCCGCGATGCCGGGGTCGGATCGCCGGGCGGTCTCCAGGACTCGGTCCAGGGTCCAGGTCTGGGCGGACGCCGCGACGGGAGCCGCGAGGGAGATCGCCAGAGAGGCCACGGCGGGAACGCCGAGGTGCAGCGCCAGGAAAATGCCCACGGCGCGGTACGCCCTGGCCCGGGGCCCGGGGTTGTGGTCGAATAGGGTTTCGGAGCGCATTCGGGGGTGAGTGTCACGATGGCAGACAAAGGATTCGCGAAAAACGGGGCCGCGGCGCGGGCCGAGGAGCGGCGTCTTCTCCTGGAGGCCCGCGACGGGGACCCGCGCGCTCTGCGCAGACTTCTGGAGCGCCTGTCGCCGCCCATCTACCGCTTCGGCCGGAGCTTCTGCCGAGACTCCGACGACGCCGAAGACGTGATGCAGGAAGTTCTCGTGTCGCTGGTCCGTTCGCTCCCCTCGATCCGGGGCGGCTCGTCCCTGACCACCTGGGCCTACACGGTGGCGCGGCGCGCCTGCCGCCGCCAGCGGCTGCGGGCCGGACGGAACGGCGCGGGCGCCGCCGGAGACGGCAGCTCGACGGAAGGAGCCGAGCCGAGGGCTCCCCTTTCCGCTGACCCCGCGAACGAGACCGAGCGCCGCGAGCTGGCTCGAGCCCTGAGCGTCGCGATCGGAGAGCTCCCTCCGGCCTATCGCGAAGCGGTGATCCTGCGCGACGTGGAAGGGCTCTCCGCGGCCGAAGCGGCCCGCGTTCTGGGGGTGAGCGAGCGGGCGTTGAAATCGCGCCTCCACCGCGCCCGGTTGGCACTTCGGGACGTCCTGGCGCCGCACTTCGGCGGCACCCCGCGCGCGGGCCACGCGCGCTCCTGCGTCGAGACGGGCAGGATGCTGAACCGCTACCTGGACGGAGAGCTGACCCGCGCGGCCTGCGAGGCGATGCAGGCGCACGTCGGGGCCTGCCCCGCCTGCGGCACGGCCTGCCGCGCCTTGAGCGAGGCGCTCACCCTCTGCCAGCGCCCGGGCTCACGACGCCTGAGCCGGGAGACCCGGGACCAGCTCCGGCGGGCCATTCGGGGAGCCATCGAGGAGATCGGGTCCAGGCGGTGAGTGGGGCCGTCGGGCGAAGAGCCGGGTGCCGGGCGCTGAAGCCGGTAGCCATCGGTACCTGTTGAGCGCCGATCCGTCGCGGAGCATTCTACGTCCCTCACGTCCGCCGTGAACCGGAGGGAAGCCCGTGACGACCGAGACCGTTGCCGAGACACCGGCCCGTCCCGTAGAGGCAGCGCCCCCGCCGCAAACCCCCGAACAGATCGAGCGCCACTGGTTCGAGAACGTCTACGCCGGCGACCGCATGCGCCAGCTCACGCCCCGCGCGCTCATCATGGGGATGCTGCTCGGCGCGTTCATGTCGCTCAGCAACATCTACATCGGCCTGAAGGCGGGCTGGAGCATGGGCGTGGCGATCACCTCCTGCATCCTCGCCTACGCCATCTTCGCCGCCCTGCACCGCGCCTTTCCGAAGCAATTTCCCGCCTTCAGCATTCTCGAGAACAACGCCATGCAGTCGTGCGCCTCGGCGGCGGGGTACATGACCGGCGCGGGGCTCGTGAACGCGATCCCCGCGCTCATGATGCTCAACCCGTCGGCGGTCCCGGGGATGTGGGCGCTGACCATCTGGACGCTGGTGCTCTCCTGGCTCGGCGTGTTCCTGGCGGTCCCGGCGAAGCGGCAGATGATCAACGTGGAGCAGCTTCCCTATCCCAGCGGAATCGCCGCGGCCACCACGATGCGCGCGCTGCACAGCGAGGGGAGCAAGGCGGAGCGGCAGGCGAAGGCGCTGATGTGGTCGGGCATCCTCGGCGCCGCGATCACGTGGTTCCGCGACGCCTCCGCGCCCTGGATCAAGTACCCGAACATCCCGGCGACCTGGGGCACGAGCTGGATCCGCCTCGGCCGGTATCACCTGAACGAGCTCACGATGTCGTTCGAGGGCTCGCTCCTGTTCGTCGCGGCGGGCGCGATCATGGGCTTCCGCCAGGCCTGGAGCATGATGCTCGGCGCCTGCGTCAACTATCTCCTCCTCGCGCCGATGATGATGGACCAGGGCGTCATCGCCACGACCGGCGGCTCGGCCCTGAGGCGAATCTCCTCCTGGAGCCTCTGGATCGGCGTCCCGATGATGGTCACGTCGGGGCTGCTCCTCTTCTTCATGCAGTGGCGCACGGTGGTGCGCGCGTTCGGGACGCTCCTGGCGTTCTTGAAGAAGCGCCCGGGCGGCACCGACGATCCCATGGAACGGATCGAGGTGCCGGGCTCCTGGTTCGTGGGCGGGATGATCGTCCTCGGTGGCGCCGCGATCTACTTCGGGCACCTCTATTTTCACATCCACTGGTGGATGGGGCTGATCGCCGTGCTCATGACCTTCTTTTTGGTGGTCGTCGCCGCGCGCGCCACGGGCGAGACCGACATCACGCCGACGGGGCCGATCAGCAAGATCACGCAGCTCACGTTCGGCGCGATCCAGCCGGGCAACGTCACGACGAATCTCATGACCGCGAACATCACGGCGGGCGCCGTGAGCCACGCGGGCGATCTCCTGACCGATTTGAAGAGCGGCTACCTGCTGGGCGCCAACCCGCGCCAGCAGTTCATCGCGCAGTTCTTCGGCGTGCTGGCCGGAGGCCTGGTCGTGGTCCCGGTCTTCTTCCTCCTCGTGCCGAACGCGTCAGTGCTCGGAACCGAGCAGTGGCCCGCCCCGGCGGCCCAGGTCTGGCGCGGCGTGGCCGAGCTCTTGTCGAAAGGCGTGGGGTCCTTGCACCCGACCGCGCG
>DASQJL010000046.1 GCA_035631035.1 Candidatus Binatia bacterium
ACGCCGCCGCCGCTGCCGAAACGGAGCGACGGGCGCGGGCGGAAATTGAACGTCGCGTTCCCCTCGTGGTCGTCCAGATCGGTGCGCACGCCGTTGCGCGTCAGCGTGCGGCGGAATCCGTACGTGAGGGCGGCGTCGGTCTTGGGAGAGATGCGGCTCGTTCCGTTCAGCGAGGCCGTGTGGAGCAGCGAGCGCTCGGTCACGGTTCCCCCCACGATCCGCTTCGTCTCGTTGACGTCGTACTGCGCGAGGAAGGAGGCGCGCCGCGGCCCGAATCGGACCTCGCCCCCGGCCATCGCGTTCTGGCGCTTGTCCCCGGGAAGCGATTTCGTGATGGCGTCGCGCACCTGGTCGAACCATCCGAGCCGCAGCGAGGCGGGCCCGATCGTCTGGGCGGCCGTGACGTTGCGGGTGACGCTGGGCGGCGTGGGGAAGAGCGGCGACTGCTGCGTGCGTCGCGTCCAGGTGGCGTTAATCGCGGGGAGCTTGGGGCGGGCGAAATAGCCCGAGGCCTGGAGCTCGTTGGACTCCGTCGTGAGTCCGACCGCGTCGGTCGACCGGACCGGGCGGTAGCTGAGCCAGACGCCGGCCTCGGGGTGGGCCAGGCGGAGCGTCCCTCGCGGCGAGCGAATGCGATCGGGCCGGCCCCGGGTGGAGACCTCGTTCCAATAGATCTGGCCGCTCACGTCCAGGTTCTGACCGAAGCGGCGCGTCCCGTCGAGCTGCAGGGTGCGGAGCCAGAGGTCGCGGTCGCTCCGGTCGTCGACCACGTCGAAGCGCTGGAACTGGACCTGCGTGTAGCCGCGCAGCGTCTGTGCCGGCGCGGCCGCGGCGGCCGCGCTCAGGAGCACGCAGAGCAGGACGCCCGCCGCACGGCGGCTCCCTCCGCTCGGCCCCCGGGGCTCACCGCGCATAGTTGAGGGTGTAGGTCTCCGGGCCGTGACAGGTCGGGGCGCAGGTGCCGCCGGTGGGCGTCTCCGAGAAGGAGAGAATCCCCGGGGTTCGCGAGGTGGCGATGAGATGACGTTGGGTCGTGGATCCATGCGTGACGTGGCACGCGCCGCAGGGGACGCTGGCCGCGGCGTGCTCGGCATGCCCTGTCGGAACCGCGGGCGCGTTGAAACGGGACGCGGCGCGCACCGATTCCGGAGCGAGCGGATCGCCGTAGACCGACCAGGAGTGGCAGCTGAAGCAGAGGTCATCACGGTCCATGATGCGTGGTGTTGACGAGGGGAGATAAGGTCTGCGGAGGAGGTAGCGGTAGTTCGACCCATGCGGCGCGGCGCTGGTACCAAAGTCGCTCCCATGGCAGTCGCCGCAGCGCACCCGCGACGAGGAGGTCCAGCCCGGCGCGAAGGCGCTCAGCGGAATCATCGGATCTCCGCCCACGGCCTCGACGGGGTGGAAGGAGGGATTCGACGGATTCAGCACGAGAGCGAGATCGGTCTGCCCCGGGGGTTGAACGGTCCAGGACGAATGGCACTTGTAGCAGAGCTGGTACTCGGCGAGCGGGGTGCTCAGGGTGTCCGACCCCGCGATGAAGACATAGGCGGGAGGCGCGCCGGGCCCGCCCTGAATGGCGCGAACGCGGCTCACCCCGAGGTTGGCTCGCGAGAGATCGGGAGCCGGGGGCGGCGTGGGATCCGGCGAGGCCACGTGCGGGTTGTGGCAGTCCTCGCATTCGGCGTGGCGCCGGTTCTCCGGGGCCGCGGCGAAGGCGTCGGGCGACGTCTCGAGGGTATCGGCGTGCAGGCCGGTGATCCCGATCGGGTGCGTGTAGGGCTTCAGGAAATCGGCGGCGACGTTGGTGCCGGCCGGGCTCCCATCGTGGCAGCGAAGGCACAGCGCCTCTTCGCGCGCGTACTCGAGCACCGGGATGATTCCCTGGGCGTCCGTCCATCCGTGCGGATCGTGGCAGTTGACGCACTTGCCGGCGGCATCGGACTCGGTGCGGGGAAACGGGTCGGGGCCCGGCCACACGGCATTCGGATCGGATCCGTGCGAGGATCGCGCGTAGACCCAGGGGTCCGGAAGGCTACCCCCGGCCCAGGGGGTCGTATGGCAGGACGCGCAGAGGGAATTGTCGTCCGGTCCCACCAGCGCAAATCCCTGCGCGATCCCGGTGGGGCCCGCGTGCATCGTGTGGCAGCGCTCGCATTCACCCGCGTGGGGGCCCTTATCGAGAACGCTGCGGATGAGATCGACCGCCCTCGCCGGGCGAGGGGGAGTCGTGGCGCCCCAAGCGGGAACCGCGATCAGGAGGAGCAGGGCGCTCAGGAAGCGCGACAAACGGCGACCGTCCATGGAGTCCGATAGCGCGAGGCCGGCCCCCTGCGGAGGGGCCGGCCGTCGCAGGTTGATTATGGGGCGAGGGATCAGGCGCCCTGAGTGTGGCACTGCTTGCAGAGATCGTTCTGCCGCGTGCCGTTGTCGCCTTCCTCCGTCACCGTACCCGTCCCCGACATGAAGATCAAGCCAAAGCCATTCTTGTTGCCGTGCGACTTGTGGCAGCTGAAGCACGACGGGGTGATCGTGTTGTCGGCGGCGGTCCCGTTCCAGAGGCCCTGGGAGTCCATCACCTTCACACGATTCGTGTGGCCATTGTACTGGCTGAGGCTCGAGTAATAGGTGCGGGTCGGAGCCCAGCCCACGTTCACGTCGGCCGTCGGGTGACGCAGCCACGAGGTCGATCCCTGCGCGAGATCGCCGCCGCTGGCGCCGCCCATGTTGATCGAGCCGCCGGAGCCGTGATAGTAGGTGTGGCAGCCGGAGCACCAGGCGCCGTACGCGCTACCGCTGGTGTTCGGCTCGTTGTAGTTGACCTGAGACTCGGCGTAGCCGTTCGGCACGGCCTCGAAGACGTCCTTGGTGAGGTCGTTGGTGCCGGCGGCGTAGGTCACGGTCTTGCCCGCGGAGCCGCCGGGAGACGTGGCCAGGTTGCGGTACTGGGCCACGTTCTGGCCGTGCTGCGAATGGCAGTTCGTGCACTCGAGGCCATCGGCGTTGGTAAACGTGCCGCCGGGAGCCGTCGCCGTCGACCAGAGCGTATGGCCGTCGATGACGTCAAATCCGTTGTCGTTCGCCCGCTTGGCCGGGTCCGCGTTCAGCGCGCCCGCGTTCCGCACGCGCGCGACGCCGCCGTTGTTGCCGAACACGTCAGGAGCAAACGAGCTGTTGTCGTGGCAGGTGAGGCAGAGATCGTTCACGTCGTTGCGGAGCAGGTCCCCGTACGGCCCGTTGACGCCTAGCGGCACGAAGAAGCCGCCGGACGTCAGCGCGTGGGATTGGCTGCCGTGCATCACGTGGCAGTCGGAACAGATGAGGGTCGTTCCGTTGTGGTAATCCCCCGCTACGGCGGCCGTCGCGAACACGCAAAGCGCTCCAAGCGCTGCGACGATGACCAACCGTTTCATGAAATACCCCCTTTGTAAGATGAAGCGCGCTTCGCGAAGTTCACCGCACTACGGAATGTTTCTTCCCGAATCCTCACCTCCTCGATTCGCGATCAGGATTTGCACTCGACCGAGCTCCCGCTCGGCGACGGCCAGGCGATTCGTGCCGTCTCCGGTGAGAGCGCTGGGGTAATTGAGATCTCCTGCGGCGACGCCGAAGCCGCCGAGCATGGCCAGGAAGGTCCCGTCGCGATCGAAGACCTGGATGACCTGGCGCACCTCGTCCGCGACCCAGATGCGGCCGTCGGCGGTGGCAGCGATGCCGGAGGGGACCGAGAAATTGCCGTGACCGATGTCGTGGATGCCGAAACCGGTCTGGTACACGCCGTCGGCGGAGAAGATCTGGACGGCGAGCTTGGTCTGCACGCAGATGACGCCGATCCGGCCGTCGGCGAGGAACGCCAGGCCGGAGATGGCGTTGAGTTGGCCAGGCTGCTCGCCCCGGACGCCCCACGTGGCGGTCAGGTGAAGGCCGGCGTCGTACCGGTACACGCGGTCGTCGCCCGGAGGGCCCGCCACGAGTAGACCGCCCTGCGGCGTCACGGCCAGCGCCTGCGGGGACCCTTTCGCGGAAGAGGGGATCGAGACGGTGAATACCGTCCGCCCGCGCCGATCCACGATGTCCACGTTGGGGACCAGGTTGTCGGTGATGGCGATGCGGCCCGTCGGCAGGACGGCCACGGCGTGGGGAAGGCCCGGAGCCGTGCTGCCGTCGGGGAGCTTGACCTGATGGACGAAGCGCGCCAGGGAGCGGCCGCTCAGCGAGAAGATCTCGATCCGGTGCTCGCCCGTGTTGGCCACGATCAGCTCTCCCCGCGCCGGATCCAGCGCTACCCCGTGTGGCACCCGGAAGCGGGTCCCATCCTCATACCCGTAGATGACGCGCTCGGGTACGGCGAGATCGGCGGCGTGGAGAGACGACGGCGCGAGGAGGGCGGCGGCGAGGGCAAGGAGCAGCCGGCGGTGCGCACGCGTCAGGCCGATCGCGCCGCCGCCGCCGGGGTGCTCCGAAGGGGTTCGAGTGGCTTGGTGGCTCAACGCGCACCTCAGGTTGTGAAAACGTTCACAATCTACAATGTGAATTCATTCACAAGCATCGACATAACCCTATATGGAATTAACGGGTGGGCCTAGTGGTACCGAGGTAGCATCGGGGTAGGTCTACGGGTATAGCTTGAAGCGGATTGAAGTCACCCGGCGCCTGGGACCGCTCTGGGCAACCTATTCGTAGCGCAATGATTCGATCGGATCGAGCGCAGCCGCGCGCCGAGCAGGCCAGACGCCGAATCCCACGCCCACCACGCCCGCGAAAACGAAGGCCACGATGATCGAGGAGAGTCCCACCGACGTCGTCCAGCCGAAGGCCTTCCTGAGGACGACGGCCGTCCCGGCGCCGAAGAGGATCCCGATCACGCCGCCGAGGAGGCAGAGCACCACCGCCTCGATGAGGAACTGCGTGAGGATGTTCGCCTGCGTCGCGCCCAGCGCCTTGCGGACTCCGATCTCGCGCGTCCGCTCCGTCACCGACACCAGCATGATGTTCATGATGCCGATCCCGCCGACGAGAAGGCTCACCGCCGCGATCCCGGCGAGGAGATAGGTGAACACCTGGGTCGTCTCGCCGAGGGTGCTGAGGAAATCGGCCTGGTTCCGGACGGTGAAGTCGTCCTCGCGGCCGGCCGGCAGCCGGTGCTCCCGGCGCAGGATCTTCGAGATCTCCGCCATCGTGACCGGAATGTCCTCCTCGCTCGTCGAGAGCACGGAAATGCTGCGGAGCCGGTCGGAGCCGATCAGCCGGTAGCGCGCCGTCTGCAGGGGAATGAGCACCTGGTCGTCGGGGTTCTGGAATCCGCCGCCCCCCTTGGAGGCGAGCACTCCCGCGACCTCGAACTGGGTGCCCCCGATCCGGATCGTTTCCCCGATCAGGAGCTCCGGCGAGGCGGCGCCCAAGTCCTGCACCACCTGGGAGCCGAGCACGGCGACCCGCCGGCGCGCCGCATCCTCGCTCTCGGTGAACATGCGCCCGGCGTCGATCGTGAACTTCCGGACCTCGAGGTAGTTCGCGGTGGTCCCGACGATGTTGGTGTTGGTGTTCTGGTTCTCGTACTGGACCTGAAGCTGACGCGACATCTCCGGCTGCACCGCGAGAATCGACCGCCCCCGTTCCTCCAGCGCGTTCGCGTCGTCCAGCGTGAGCGGCGCGCGGTCGGTGGCGGAGGCCACGGGACCGCCGCCTCCGCGGACCTGGCCCGGGAAGACGGTAAGGAGCGTGGTTCCGAGCGAGGTGATGCGCTGCTTCACCGACTCCTGCGCCCCCCGGCCGAGCGCGATCATCGCGATGACGGCGCCCACCCCGATGACGATGCCCAGCATCGTCAGGAACGACCGGAGCTTGTTGATTCGCAGCGCCTCGAGGGCGACGTTCACGATCTCGAAGATCGGCATGACTAGCGCCCCCCTCCGCCGCCACCGGCGCCGCCGCGACCGCCGCCGCCACCGCCACCCGCTCCACGACCGCCGCCGCCGCCGATCTGGCCCGGCACGCCGCTTCCCATGCGCTGGCGGATCTGGCTCTTCGACTGCTCGCGCTGCGCCTGCGCCTCGGCGACGCTCAGCAGCGCCACCTGGTCGCCCTCCTTGAGCCCGTCGATCACCTGCGCGTAGTCGAAGTCGGAGAGCCCGAGCCGAACGATGCGCGGCTCGATGCCGTTCGCGGTCTTCACGAACACCGCTTGAGCCCGGCGGCCGAGGCCCCCACCCGTGCCGGCGCCGCCGCCGTTTCTGCCAGCGCCGCCATTCCCGCCGCCGCCCGCGCCGAAGCCGCCGCCGTTATCGCCACCCGCGCCGCCGCGCCCGCGACCGCCCCACTGGCCGGAGCCGCGGCCACCGCCGCCGCCCCATCCGCCTCCGCCGCCGCCGCCGCCGCCGCGCGCGCGACGCCACGCGGCACGCGCGGAGTCACTCCCCACGCCGCCGCCGAACCCGCCACCGCCCCGGAAGCCCGCGCCGCCGCCGCCGTTGCCGCCCCGCGCCGAGTCGCCCCCCGCGGCGAAGCGCGCCCGGCGCGCGGCCGCCATCGCCGCCGCCTGCTTGTCGAGCGCCTCCTTCACCTTCTCCGGCTTCAAGCCCAGCAGCGCCGCCACGGCGGGCATCTCACGGGCGCTCCGCACCGCGTCGACCGGGACCGCCGGCACGCCCTGGCGCTGCTCGATCAGCATCGAGACGTCGCCGTTCATGCCGGGGAGGAGGAGACCGTCCTCGTTCGAGATCGAGATGAGCACGGGGAACATCGTGACCGACTGCTGCACGACCGCCTGAGGCTCGACCTTGTCCACCGTCCCCTGGAAGCTGCGGTTGGGGAAGGCGTCCACCGTCACGGTCGCCGCCTGCCCCGGGCGCACGTTGCCCACGTCGCTCTCGGCCACGAGCGCTCGGATCCGGATGCGGCTCAGGTCCGCCATCTGGAGAAGGGTCGTCCCGCCGCTCGCCGACGACGTGGCCGAGGAGATGACGGTTCCGTTGGCGACCGTCTGCGCGAGGACGGTGCCGGAGATCGGCGCGCGCACGGTCGCATCCTCACGGCGCTGGCTGGCCAGGTCGAGATCGGTGCGCGCCTTGACCACCGCCGCCTGCGCGTTCGCGTAGTCGAGCGTGGCGGCCTCGTGCTCGGGAGCGGTGATGACAGCCTGGGCGTAGAGGTTGTCGGAACGCTTCTTCTGCGCGAGCGAGATCGTCGCCTTGGCCTGCGCGGCGCGAAGCGCGGCGAGGGTCTGCGCGTAGCTGTTCTGGACGTCGCGCGGGTCGATCTGCGCCAGGAGGTCGCCCTTTCGAACCACGGAGCCCACCTGCACGGGCATCTTCACGATCTGCCCGGAAGCCTTGGACTTCACCTCGATCAAGTCGATCGGCTCCACCGCTCCGGTGGCCTCCACCGTGAGCGAGATGTCCCTTCGGGAGACCGGCTCGAAGGGGATCTCCGCGGCGGCCGCGTTCTTCTTGCTCGCGCCGCGAGCGATCAGGACGACGACCAGCAGGAGCACCAGGCCGGCCGCGATCGCGGCCCACCGGTTCATGCGGAATCGGCCGACGGTGACGACGGCCTTCGCCGGCGCCGGGGGCGGCTGGGTTTCAGGCGCGGCCGGGACCCTGGGATTGGGCTCCGTGCCTTCGGGTTCGCGGAATGAGCGGCTCATAGGCTCCTCTAGAGGTCCCTGCCGACCAGGGCTTCGAGTTGGGCTTTGGCGACGCGCTGGTCGTAGCGCGCCTGGATCAGATCCCGGCGCGCCTGGTTGAGCTGCGTCTGGGACGTGAGCACGTCGAGCAGGGTCGAGCCGCCGACGGCGTAGCGCTGCTGCTGGACGCGCAGATCTTCTTCCGCGGCCTCCACGGTCGCGATCTGGGCCTGAACCTTCTCGCCGGCGACGTGGTAGGCGCCGAGCCAGCGGACGACGCCCTCGCGCGCGGCAAGCCGCGCGTCGCGGAGCGACGCCTGCGCGTTGTCCTCGGCGACGTCGGACTGGACGTGGCGCTCTTCGCGCTGCAGCTGATCGAAGATCGGCACCGTGAAGGAGAGCCGGAGCGCGCCCGTGTAACGAAGGTTGTCCGGAACCCGGAGATCGGCCTCGTCGCCGGTGCCGCCCCGCGAATAGCTCAGGCTCGCCGACGGAAGATAGTCGGTCCAGACCATCGTGTTCGCCGCGCGCGCGGCCCGCAGGAGCGACTCCGACTGGGTCACCAGGGGCCCGTGCTCGGCCATCGTGGCAATCTCGGGCTCGGCGAGCGAGAGCGCTTCGACGAGCGTGTCCGCCGGCAGCTCCGCGGCGGTCACCGGCTCGTCCAGCCCCACGGCGCGCGTCAGGGAGGCGTTGGCGACCTCGAGCGAATTCCGCGCGTCCGCCACCGCGAGCTGCGCGTTCCGTAGCTGAATCTCGGCGCGCAGCGAATCGGATCGGGTGGCCTGCCGGGCGCGGGCCAGCGCCACCGAGGTCCGGCGCTGCTGCTCGGCCTGCTCCAGCTGAGCCGCGGCCGCCACCTGCGACTCGCGCGCGGCGAGCACGTTGAAGAACTGCTGCTTCGCGTTCAGCGAGGCGACGAACTGCTGGTTCACGATCCCGGCCTCGGCCGCGGCGTCTCGAGCGCGCGCGCCGCGGATGTCCCAGATGCGCTGCCCACCCTGGAACAGGTCGACCGTCGCGTTCAGGCCGGTGCTGTAGCCCCAGGGGTCTCCCGACGAGATCACCTGCTGCGTCTGGGGATCCACGCGCGTTCCGCCCGCGGGATAGCGGCGCGTCGCGCCGGCGGAAAGGCTGAGGCTGGGAATGAAGGCCGCATACGAAGAGCGCTTGGCCGCGTCGGCGGAGCGCTCCTGTCCGCGAGCCTCCACCACGGCCGGCGCGTTCTCCCGCGCGAGCCGGACGGCCTCCTGCAGCGTGATCGGCCGCGGCTCCGCCGCGGCCCCAGCGGGGGCCGAGACCAGGAGCAGCGGCAGGATCCAGCGAAGCGTTCTCATGTCGCGGTTCTCCTGTCGGTGGCGTGGGGCGCGACGCCCAGGGACGCGGGCAGCGCGCGTCCGGTCGGCTCGTCGGCGACGATCGTTCCATCGTGGAAAACGACACGCCGCGCGGCGTGCGCGGCGATGTCGGCATCATGGGTCACGACGACCAAGGTCTGTCCGGCCTGATGCAGCTCGTCGAAGAGGCGCATGACGTCGGCGCCGGTCCGGCTGTCCAGGTTTCCCGTCGGCTCGTCGGCCAGGATCAGCGCCGGCCGGTTCACGAGCGCGCGCGCGATCGCGACGCGCTGGCGCTGGCCGCCCGAGAGCTCGTTGGGACGGTGGTGCATGCGATCGGCCAGCCCCACATGCGCGAGCGCCTCCTCGGCGCGGCGGCGGCGCTCGTGCGCGGGCACGCCGCCGTACATGAGCGGAAGCTCCACGTTCCGGAGCGCGGTCGAGCGCGCGAGCAGGTTGAAGGTCTGGAAGACGAACCCGATCTCACGGTTGCGCACCCGCGCGAGCTGGGTATCGGTCATCCCCGAGACCAGCTGGCCGCGGAGCCAGTAGTGTCCGGCGGTCGGGGTGTCGAGGCAGCCGAGAAGGTTCATGAGGGTCGACTTGCCGGACCCCGAGGGCCCCACGATGGCGACGTATTCGTTGGAATCGATCGCGAGGGAGACGTCACGCAGGGCATGCACGGTCTCGCTCCCGAGCTCGTACTGCCGGCGCACCCCTTCGAGGCGGATGACGGAGCCCGCCGCGCGGACTCCGCCCCGGTCGTCGACCACGTGCAGATGGGTCACCCGTTCCTCCGATACACCAGCTTGATCTCGCGTCCGGCGAAGCGCCGAGGAGTCTCTCCGGAGCCGCCGCCCTTGAACTCCATGCGGACTTCGAGCGACCGGCCGTGATCCTCGAGCTTGTACTTCTGGACCATCGTCCCGCCGCGGGGACCCACCCGTTCCGCAACGAGCGTGCCGTCATCCCAGTGTCCGGTCAACTGGGCGACGTCCGTGCCGGGGTTCGCCGGCGCCGCCGCGCCCTCCACCCGGATTTCCTGGAGCAACGCGCCGGTCGAGTCCGAGAGACCGACGACACCGCCCTGCTGCGTCACATGAAGCCATTCCGGTAAGCGGCGTCCTCGCATACCGCCGCCCCCGCCCCGTCCGCCCCACCCGCCGGTGCGCCCGCCCCGGAACCCGCCCGGTCCGCCCCGCCCAGGCAGCTCGCTCTTCGCGGCGTCCAGGCGCCAGCTCCCCGAGAGGTCGGCGGCGTTCTTCGCCGCCCCCGACTGGACGACGCCGAGGGCAACGACCCCCAGGATCGCCGCGCCGGTCACCATTCCGAGCATCCACGTTCGAGACATCATTCCTCCGAGTTTCGTTGTAATTCCTGCCATTCCCGCGGCTGCCGGGCCCTGAGGCCGGCGCCGATCCCACCGTGGTTCATGAGAGAAGGTACCGGGCGGATGTGGCAGAGAAATGGCGGCGGGCTGGCAAATTGGGACAGGCCAGGGCGCCCTGGGGAAGTCACCGACTCGCCAAGGGGCAGCCATACTTCTGCCACGGGGCTGCGGGTAGAATGGGGCGTCCTTGGGGAAAGGCCGCGTGCGGCAGGGGGAAACATGAGCCAGAAGATCCTGGTCGTGGAAGACGATTCGCGGATCGCGAGCCTCATCGTGAAGAACCTCGAGGCCGCGGGGTATGAGTGCGAGGTCTCGGCGGACGGCGGCCACGCGGTGGCCGCGTACGCGCGGCTCAAGCCGGCGCTCGTCGTGCTCGACCTCGGGCTCGCCGGGCTCGACGGGCTCGAGGTGGCGCGGCGGATCCGCAAGGAGGGCGACACGCCGATCCTCATGGTGACCGCGCGCTCGGGGGAGAGCGACAAACTCCTCGGCTTCGAGATCGGCGCCGACGACTACGTGACCAAGCCGTTCAGCACCGCCGAGCTCGTGGCGCGGGTGCGGGTGCTGCTCCGGCGCTCCAGCGGCGCGGTGGGGGACCGGCTTCTCGAAGTCGGCGGCCTCAAGATCGATCCCGCGCGGCGCACGGTCGAGCGCGACGGCGTCGCGGTGCCGCTCACGACGCTGGAGTTCGACCTGCTCTACCTCATGGCGTCGCGCCCCGGGCGCGTCTTCAGCCGCGAGGCGCTGATGGAGCAAGTGTGGGGAACCGACCGCGTCGTGGACGACCGGTCGATCGACAGCCTCGTGAGCCGCCTCCGCCGGAAGCTCGAGGCGGACGCGTCGAACCCGCGCTACCTCCAGACGGTGTGGGGCGCGGGCTACCGGATCGCGGAGCCCGCAGCGTGACCGCGCCCGAGCGAGGCGTCACCGCCGCCACTCCCGCGCCCACCGGGCGGCGGCGAAGCCTCTTCTGGACGATCGCCGGGATGTTCTTCCTCACGACCGTGCTGGGGTCGCTGCTCCAGATCTTCGTCGCGGTCGGGGTGCTCCGCCCGCTCGAAACGCGCGAGGCGCGCTCCCGCGCGGAGCTGGGCGCCGCGAGCGCGGCCACCGAGATCGCCGCCCTGCCGGAGCCGATCGTGGACGCGCAGGTCCACGCCGTGCTCGCCCGCGTTCGCGACCGCATGGAGTTCCGCGGCAGCTCCATGGTCTACCGGGGGAACGACGGACTCCTCACGACCGAGCCGCAGCTCTCTCCACGATTCCGCCCGGGCGGCGCGTCCGATTCCCTCCGGGGCGCCGACCGGGATCGCGACCGCGGCCGCCCCCGCTTCGAGGTCCTGGCGGAGCGGCCGGTGCGCCGCGGGGCGGCCGTGATCGGAGTGGTGCAGGTGCGGCGCTGGCAGCCGCGCTCGGGCTGGGGCTACTGGGAGACGCGCACGGCGCTCCTCTTCGTCCCCTTCGCCGTGCTCGCCTCGGCGCTCGCGGGCCTCGTGATCGTGCGGCTCCTGGTGCGGCGCCTGCGCGCGATCGACGCGCTCGCGACGCGCGTGGCGGAGGGGGACCTGTCGGTGCGGATCCAGGACAAGAGCGGCGACGAGATCGGCCGGATCGCCGAGCAGCTCGACCGCATGACCGAGCGGATTGCCGAGGCGCGCGCGAGCCTGGAGCGGAACGAAAAGCAGCGCCGGCAGCTCTTCGCCGACATCACGCACGAGCTGGCGACGCCGCTCACCTCCATCCGCGGCTTCGCCGAGACGCTGCTCGATCCGAGGGTGGGCGTCTCCGCCGACGAACGGGCCAAGTACACGCGGGGCCTCCTGGAGGAGGCGGCCCGGCTCGACCGGCTGATCAGCGACCTCTTCGACCTCGCCCGGCTGGAGGCAGGCGCCTCGGCCCTGCACCTGGAGCGCCTCGATCTCGCCGCGCTCGCCGGCCACACGGTGGAGCGGTATCAGAAACGCTACGGCGACGCGGGGCTGCGGCTGGAGTGGAAGCCGCCGGCCGGACCGGCGTGGATCGAAGCGGACGGCCGTCGCATGGAGCAGGTCCTCGAGAACCTGCTGAACAACGCGATCCGCTACGTGCCTCGCGGCGGATCGGTCCGGGTCCTGGTGGATCCATCCGGCACGCGGAACGGCGCCGGGCATTCGCTGCGGGTCGAAGACGACGGGCCGGGCGTCCCCCGGGGCGAGATGGGTCAGGTCTTCGAGCGGTTCTACCGGGCGGAGTCGGGTTCGCGGGGGAGCGATGGAAAGGGCTCGGGGCTGGGCCTGGCCATCGTGAAGGAGATCGTGGAGCGCCATCACGGAACCGTGCGGGCCGAACCGATCGACCCGCACGGTCTCCGCATCGTCGTCGAGCTGCCCCCGGCCTGAGCGGCCGGGCCCTCTCATCCTCGTTTCAATGCCCCGCGCTGGCCGGGGCCGCGGACTCGGCCGCCGGCGCCTGCGCCGTCTCCTCGCCCGCCAGCCACTTGTCGAACGCCTTGAAGTCGTAATCGCGTCCCAGGAACGCCTTCACCGACTCCCGCGCGGGCCGGCTGCCGCCGGGACGCAGCACCTCGTCGCGGTAGCGCCTGGCGACCGTGGGATCGAGCAGGTTCGACTTGTTGAACGCGCTGAACATGTCCTTGGCGATCACGAGCGACCACTCGTACGTGTAGTAGACCGCCGAGTAGCCGTCGAGGTGTCCGAACGAGCACTGCATATGCGTCCCGGGCATCGAGGGGACCGGCGTGTACTTGGGCTCCGCCGCCGCCACGATCGCGTCGGTGTTCACCTCGGACGAGGGGCGGTTGTAGATGTTGAGCGACACCGCCGAGTAGAACGTCTGCGTCGCGTAGGACATCGCGCGTCCGAACGCGTCGGCCCGGCGCATCTTCTCGACCATGTCGGCCGGGACCGGCTCGCCCGTCTGGTAGTGCTTGGCGAAGGTCTGGAGCACCTTCACGTCCTGCGGCCACTCCTCGAGGAGCTGCGACGGCGCCTCGACGAAGTCGCGCTCGGTGGCCGTGCCGGACACCGGCTCCCACCGACCCTGCCCGCCGAAGATGCCGTGGATCAGGTGGCCGAACTCGTGGAAGAAGGTCTCCACGTCGGACTGCTCCATGAGCCCCGGATCGCCCGGAGTCCCGCCGGGGAAGTTGCAGACCAGCGCGGCCTCCGGCACCTGGACGCCGGCCGCGCCCTGGCGGATGCCGAACTTCGCGGCGTGGTTGTACTTTCCGGGCCGCGGATGGAGATCGAAGAAGAAGCGGCCCAGGAGCTTCGAGCCGTCATAGACCTCGTAGGCGTCGACCGAGGGATCCCACACCGGCACGTTCACCTTCTTGTAGGTGACGCCGAACATCTTCGATGTCACGTCCAGCACCCCCTTCTGCACGTTGGCGAACGCGAAGTAGGGGCGCATCGCCTGGGGGTCGAAATCGTAGTCGCGCTTCCGGATCAGCCGCCCGTAGTAGGAGACCTCCCAGCGGTTCACCGCCGTCGCCGTGGGATCGTCCTCCTGCTTCCGCTTCAGGTACATCGCGTACTCGTCGCTCGCCCGCTTCATCGTGAGGTCGTTCAGGCGCTGGATGAAGTCGGAGGCGTTCTGGGCGTTGCCGATCATCTTGTTCTCGGTGATGTACTCGGCCCAGTTCGGATAGCCGAGGATCTTCGCGAGCTGGTAGCGGTCGGCGATCATCGAGTCGAGCACCGCGATGTTGGCCGGATACCCGCGATTCTGATCCTCGAACATCAGGCGGCGGCGCACGTCGCCGCTCTTGGCGTAGCGGATCACCGGGAAGAGGTCGGGGTACTCGATCGAGATCTTGATCTTCCCGTCCGGGCCCGGCTGGTGGGACTTGATGAAGTCGTCGGGCAGGCCCGCCATGTCCTCCGCCTTGTCGAGGAGGATGAAGCGCGAGTCGTTCCGGATGTTCTTGTCGAACTCCTGTCCGACCTGGGTGAGGTGCTGGAGGAGATCGGCGATCTGCTTGCGCGTCGCGTCGTCCTTGTCCACGCCCGAGCGACGGAAGTCCTGGATCTGACGGTCGTAGAAATACTTCGTCGCCGCGTCGGCCTTGGAGACGTCCACCGCCTTGAGCGCTTCGTAGACCTGGCGATTCAGGCTCACGTCGTCGAGGAACTTGGCCGAGACCCGGGTCTGATTCGCGGCCTCGTCGCGGAACACCGAGTCGGGATGGACCGACTCCATGAGGTTCGCCTGATACGCCACGTTCTCGGCGTGGATCATCATGTCGTTGTACGGAACGAGGGTGTTCTCGATGGTGCGCTTGCCCTTCACGGCGACCATCCGGTCGAGCGCCGCCTGGGCCTGCTTGAGCTCCGCCTCCGACTCCGCCTTGTAGGCGGCGACCGATGGCTTGTCGCTGTAGAAGAAGGGAGGCACGGCCGACTTCCTGGCCGCGGCCGCGGGGGCCGGCGCCAGGGCCGGGAGAAGCGCCGCCATCGCGAGCGCGGCGAGCGCGATCAGGTGGTGCCGTCGGTGCGGACGTCGGTACATGAACCCTCCTGGATGATCCGGTCGCTTTCGTCGGGGTGCCGCGGAAAGGGGCGGGGCCGCCGCGGCAAGCCGCGGGCGCCCCGAACCGCCACTCTTATACCCTATGTACAGATGATGCGCGCTTCCAGTTCGTTGGAAGGCTGTCCGCGGCGGGTCTCAGCGCCGCTTGGCCGCCGCGGTCCGACGCTGGCGCCCGCGGGCCGCCTCCCGTTTTGGCTCCTCCCGCCCCGGTTCGTCCCCCCCGCTCGTCTCGACCTCGCCCATCATCTCGTGGCGTGCGAACCAGATGCCCGGGAGCATGGGCAGCCAGAGGGTCAGCCCGCGGAAGAGGAGCGTCCCCGTCAGGGCCACTTCCAGGGGCACGCCCAGGTAGCGCATCGACGCCACGGATCCGGCCTCGAACGATCCGACGCCCCCGGGGAGGAGGCTCAGGGTGGCGGCGATCGAGGCGAGCACGAAGCTCGTGAAGAGGATCAGAAAGGGGGCGGGGTGCCCGATCGAACGGAGGAGCGCGTCGAGCGTCCAGGCGTCGAGCACGATGATCCCCAGCTGGAGCAGGATCGATTCGAGAAAGAGCATCGGATGCCGCAGGGTGGACGTCGGCGCGTCCTCCATGGCGGAGATCGCCTTTTCCAATCCGGGGATCTTCGCCAGCCATTTCGGGTGCGAGCGGCGCCCCCCGTAGACGATCCAGAGGATCAGGACCGGCATCGCCACCGCATAGACGCCGAAGAGCGTCAGCAGGACGAGGATCGCCCGCGAGATGCCGTGCCGCAGCCAGAGGACCGCGAGCGTTCCGCCCACCGCGACCGCGTAGGAGGCGTAGAAGGCGAGGGTGTTCACGACGACGGCGGCGGTGGCGACGCCGCGCTTCACCCCGCGCCGCTCCAGCGCGCGCACGACGAGCACCGTTCCGCCGAGGCCGCCCGTGGGCACGACCTGGTCCACGAAGAGCTTGGCCAGGCCCAGCGGCACGAGCCCGAACAGATTCCGGCTCACGCCCGAGGCCTTGATCCCGCGCTGCAGGGTGGCCGCGGCGCAGAGATAGGTGCCGAGCTGCATCAGCACGGCCGCCACCAGCCAGGCGGGCTCCGCCCGCTGCACGATCTCGGAGAAGTGCGCCCACTCGACCTTCCGAAGCGCGAACACGGCCAGCCCGGCGAGGATCGCGGTGCCCGGAAGCCAGCGAAGGAGGGATGTGAGGCGGCGGCGCGGCATGGAGGGCGATCCTACAGGCAGGGGGCGGGCGGGTCCAAGCCGGAACGGCCGGGGGTCCGGGGCCGGCCCAGGCGGCCGGGCGCCGGGAGCGCTGGACCGTGGACAGGCGGCGCCCGGTCGTTGTATACCCAGACCCCTATGCGCCTGCTGCCGACCACGCCCAAGTTCTTCGAGCTCTTCGAGCGCCAGTCCGCCACGCTGCTCCTGGGGGCACGGGCCCTCAAGGACCTGGCGGAGAACTTCGAGGACGTCGAAGCGAAGGCGCACAAGATCAAGCAGATCGAGAGCGATGGGGACCAGATCACGCACGACCTCATCGACAGCCTGAACCGGACCTTCATCACCCCCTTCGACCGGGAAGACATCCACGCCCTCGCGAGCGCGCTCGACGACGTGCTCGACAACATCGAAGGCGTCGCCAGCCGGTTCGCGCTCTTCCGCGTGCGCGAGCTGACCCCCGAGACGCGCGAGCTGATCCTGATCATCGAGCGGGCGTGTGTGGCCATCCACGAGGCCGTGAAGTGTCTCCGGAACCGCAAGGAAGTTCAGAAGAACCTGGTCGAGATCAACAAGCTCGAGAATGATGCCGACATGATCTCGCGCGACATGACGGCCAAGCTCTTCGAGACGGCCGCGGATTTCCGGGAGCTGATCAAGTGGAAGGAGCTGTACGGGCGCCTCGAGGCCACCACGGACGACTGCGAAGACGTGGCCAACATCATCGAAGGCATCTTCGTCAAGAACACCTGATCGGACCGTGAGCGCACTGACCGGCCTCGAGTCGCTCTCCACCTACGCGCTCGTCATCATCGGCCTGGCCATCGTCTTCGACTTCCTGAACGGCTTCCACGACGCCGCCAATTCCATCGCCACAGTCGTCTCCACCCGCGTCCTGACTCCGGGGTTTGCCGTGATCTGGGCGGCGTTCTTCAATTTCGTGGCGGTGTTCGTGCTGGGCGAGGCCGTGGCGAAGACGGTCGGGAAGGGGATCGTCACCCCGGAGTCGGTGAACAACCACGTGCTGCTCTCGGCCCTCGTGGGCGCGATCGTCTGGAATCTGCTCACCTGGTGGCTCGGGCTCCCGACCTCCTCGTCGCACGCGCTGATCGGCGGGCTCGTCGGCGCGGCCCTCTGCTTCGGCGGCTGGCGGGCGGTGGTGATCCCGGGGCTGACCAAGACGGCGATCTTCATCGTCATCGCGCCCTTCATGGGCCTCGTCCTCGGACTCTTCAACATGACGACCACGTCCTGGCTCTTCCGGAGGAGCGCTCCCGCCAAAGTGGACCGATTGTTCCGCCGGCTCCAGCTGGTCTCGGCGGCCGCCTACTCGCTGGGGCACGGCGGGAACGACGCCCAGAAGACGATGGGGGTGATCGGGCTGCTCCTCTTCACGACGGGCGCCACCGACCACTTCTACATCCCGACCTGGGTCGTGATCGTCTGCGGTCTGGCGATCGCGCTGGGCACCCTGTCCGGCGGCTGGCGCATCGTCCACACGCTG
Source organism: Candidatus Binatia bacterium (assembly GCA_035631035.1). Classification (NCBI taxonomy): domain Bacteria; phylum Candidatus Binatota; class Binatia (SeqCode); species Binatia bacterium. The sequence continues at coordinate 17,580 of DASQJL010000046.1, forward strand.
GGGGCGCGGGTGACCAAGCTGCACCCCTTCGGCGGCTTCTGCGCCGAGACCGCGGGCGCGGTCAGCCTCTTCCTCGCGACCCACCTGGGCATTCCGGTCAGCACGACGCACACGATCACCGGCGCCATCGTCGGCGTCGGCGCGACGCGCCGGCTCTCGGCGGTCCGCTGGGGGATCGCGGGCCAGATCGTCTGGGCCTGGGTGCTCACCATCCCGGCCGCCGCTGCGGTGGCCGCGTTCACCTACTTCGTCACCTCACGCTTCTAGCCGTGGCGCCGCCGGCCGCGGGGTTCTAGCCGTGTCGGATCGCCGGATCCTCTACGCCGCCGCCTTTCTCCGCGCCCTTGCGACGGGGATGATCGGGGTCCTGATCGGGATCCACCTCGCGCGCCAGGGCTTCGATCCCGCCGGGATCGGCGCCGTCGTGACCGCCGGGCTCGCCGGCGCGGCGACCGCGGCGCTCCTCGTCACGGTGGGCGGCGATCGCGCCGGCCGCAAGCGCACGCTCCTCCTGCTCGCGCTTCTCGGCGCCGCCGGAGGCGCCGTGGTGGCCCTGGCCGCGAAGCCGCTCGTGATCGGCGCCGCCGCGTTCTTCGGGATGCTGAACGGCATGGGGCGCGATCGCGGCGCCTCGATGATCCTGGACCAGGCGATCCTTCCCGCCACAGCCTCTCCGGAGAAGCGCACGGCGGTGTTCGCCTGGTACAACGTCGTGCAGGACGCGGGGCACGCGCTGGGCGCCCTGGCGGCGGGGCTTCCCGCCGTCTTGCGCGCCGCTCACGTTTCCGCGGACGATTCGATGCGCGCCGCGGTCGGCGTCTACGCGCTCCTCCTCGCGGTCACGGCGCTCCTCTACACGCGGCTCGGTCGCGAGGTCGAGGCGGAGGCTCCCGTGGCGCGGGTCCGGCTCTCGCCCGAGACCCGGCGCATCGTCACGCGCGTCTCGGCGCTCTTCTCGCTGGATGCGCTCGGCGGGGGATTTCTCACCAGCGCGCTCCTCTCCTACTTCTTCTACGCCCGCTTCGGCGTTCGCGAGGAGGGGATCGGCCTGCTCTTCTTCGGGGCGCGGCTCCTGAACGCCGCCTCGCACGTGGGCGCGGCCTGGCTGGCGAAGCGGATCGGGCTGGTGAACACGATGGTCTTCACGCACGTGCCCTCCAGCCTGCTCCTGCTCACGGTTCCGTTCGCCCCCAACTTCACGATCGCCGCGATCCTCTTCCTGCTGCGCGAGGGGCTGGTGGAGATGGACGTTCCCACCCGGCAGTCGTACGTGATGGCGGTGGTGCGGCCGGAGGAGCGCACGGCGGCATCGGGGGTGACGCACCTGGTGCGGCTGGCGATGTGGGCCGTGGCGCCCGCCTTCGCGGGGCTCTTCATGCGCGGCGGCTCGCTGGGGGCGCCGCTGATGATCGGGGCGGCGATGAAGATCGCCTACGACGGGCTGCTCTACGCTGCCTTCCGCCACGTGCGCCCTCCGGAGGAGCGGAAGGCGTAGCGTCCGGGCGTTCGGTCGGCCGCTTACTTGGCTCCGGACCGCACCACGAGCACGCTGCAGGGCGCGTGCGCGACCACGTGCGACGCGACGCTTCCGAGCAGGAGCTTCGCCACGCCGGAGCGCCCGTGCGATCCCACCACGATCAGGTCGGCTTTCGACGCACGCGCCTCGTCCAGCAGCGCATGCCGCGGATCCCCCTGGAGCAGCTTCCCCTTGGCGCGGAGCTTCGAAGCCTGGAGGGCGGCCGCGCCCTTGTCGGCCGTGTCCCGGTGGTAGCTCTCTTGATGGCGGTTCAGCTCCACGATCGCGTCGGCGGCGACCGCCTCGCCGGGCCCGAGCCAGACGGGAGGGCAGGCCGAGGCCACCAGGAATTGCGTATCGGCAGGCCACGCGAACCGCTTCACGTACTCCAGCGCTGCGCTGGAAAAGGGCGAATCGTCGACCGCGACGAGAACGTTCATCGGATCCTCCTGCTGGGCCCGGCTCCGGCCGGTGCGTTGGGGTCGTCGGGGCGACGCTACCTTTTCCGGGACGGCGCCGGAAGGGGTACCTTGGAGGCATGTTCCGCGACCGGGAAGAGGCGGCGCGCCAGCTCGCCGCGAAGCTCGCGAAGTACTGCGGAGCGCGCCCGCTGGTGCTGGGCATTCCCAGGGGGGCGGTGGTCATGGCGGCGATCATCGCCAATCGGCTGGACGGCGACCTGGACGTCGCGCTGGTGCGGAAGCTGGGCGCGCCGGGGCAGCCCGAGCTTGCGGTCGGCGCGGTGGACGAGACGGGCCGCGTGACCCTGGACGGAAGCGCCGACGAGCTCGGGCTGGACGAGGCGTACCTCGAGCGGGAGCGGGATCGGCAGGCCGCGGCGCTCCGCGCGCGCCGCACGCGCTACACGCCGGCCCGCGCTTCGGTCGATCCGGCGGGGCGCACCGTCATCGTCGTGGACGATGGGATCGCGACGGGAGCCACGCTCGCGGCCGCGCTGCGCCTGGTGCGAAGCCGCGGGCCCGCGCGGCTGGTGGCGGCCGCGGCGGTCGCGCCGCCGCCGGCGGTGGCCCGGATCGAACGCGAGGCGGACGAGGTGGTCGTGCTCGCCACGCCGGAGCCCTTCACGGCGGTCGGCGCCTTCTTCGACGACTTCCGGCAGGTGAGCGACGACGAGGTGGTCGAGCTGCTCGAGCGGTTCGGGAGCGAGGAGCCGTGAGGGTGAGGGGTGAAGCGGGGCAGCCCCCTCGGGGCTACCCCTTCTTCACGAACTGCAGCGCCGCGGAGTTCATGCAGTAGCGGAGGCCGGTCGGCTTGGGTCCGTCGTCGAACACGTGCCCCAGGTGCGAGCCGCACCGCGCACACTTCACCTCGTCGCGCGCGATTCCCAGGGTCACGTCCGTTCCCACCTCGATGTTCTCCAGGGCGATCGGCTTCCAGAACGACGGCCAGCCGGTGCCCGAATCGAACTTGGTCTCCGACGTGAAGAGGTCGTTGCCGCAGGCGACGCAGCGGTAGATCCCCTTGTCGTGGTTGTTCCAGTACGCGTTGGCGAAGGCGCGCTCGGTGCCGGCGTGCCGCGTCACCTGGTACTGCTCGGGCGTGAGCTGCTTCTTCCACTCGGCGTCCGACTTGATCACCTTCTCGGTCATGACGAACCCTCCCTTGGAGGCGGAATAGACGCGGATGGCTCCCGTGTCGCGCCGCGCGACCACCGGCTTGGCGGCCGCCGGGCGGGGAGAGCCGGGCAACCCGGCCCGCGCGGGCGGGGCGGAGATCGGCGACACCGAGGCCGCCAGGATCAGGGCGGTGGCGGCGCGCCATGGGATCGAGCTTCGGCTGGGCATGGTGTTCCTCCTTTCGTCAAGGATACGTCCGGGCCGCGGCGCGGTGACAGCGCCGCCGGAAGGAAAAATCGGCCGCGGGCGCTCCTCCGCCATTGCGGGAGCATCCAACGTGCGATAGATTTCCGCGCAGCGCGGATCCCGCTCCCGCGCGCTCCGCTCCCGAAAGGAGACCACCGGCACCCGATGACCCACGCCCGCCGTCCGGCAGTGCTCGCCCTCGAGGACGGCATCGTATTTTTCGGCAACAGCTTCGGGCGAATCGGTGAGACGTCGGGTGAAGTCGTTTTCAACACCGCGCTCTGCGGCTACCAGGAAGTTCTGACCGACCCTTCCTATCGCGGGCAGATCGTCACGATGACCTACCCGCACATCGGGAACTACGGCATCAACCACGAGGACGTCGAGTCGGCGCGCCCGCAGGTCGCGGGGTTCGTCGTGCGCGAGATCTCCACCGCCGCCAGCTCCTGGCGCGCTTCCGGGGAGCTGAACGCCTACCTCGAAGAGGCGGGCATCGTCGGCATCGCCGAGATCGACACGCGCAAGCTGACGCGCCACATCCGAAGCCGCGGCGCCTGCCGCGGCGTGATCTCGGCGATCGATCTGGATCCGGAGTCCCTGGTGAGGAAGGCGCGAGGCGCCGCCGCCATGATCGGCGCCGATCTCGCGCGCGAGGTGACCTGCGCGGAGGCGTATCGCTACGAGCCGCCTCGCGACGCCGGCGCGGCGAAGACCGGCGTGGAGCGGCCCTTCCACGTGGTCGCCTACGACCTCGGCATGAAGCGGAACATCCTCCGCCTGCTCACCGACGCGGGATGCACCGTCACGGTCGTCCCCGCGACGACGACGGCGGCCGAGGCGCTCGCGCTCGATCCGGAAGGGATCTTCCTCTCCAACGGACCCGGCGACCCCGAGGCGTGCGACTACGCCGTGGAAGCGTCGCGCGGGCTGATCGCGTCGGGAAAGCCGGTGTTCGGCATCTGCCTGGGACACCAGATCCTGGGCCTCGCCTGCGGCGGGAAGACCTTCAAGCTCAAGTACGGCCACCGGGGCGGGAACCACCCCGTGAAGAACGTGGCGACGGGGCAGGTGGAGATCACCGCGCAGAACCACGGCTTCGCCGTGGACATGTCCCTCTTCGACGATCGCGCGTACGTGCTGACGCACGTGAACCTGAACGACGGCACCGTCGAGGGCTTCCGCCATCGCGACCTCCCGGTCTTCTCGGTCCAGTACCATCCCGAGGCCAGCCCAGGCCCGCATGATAGCCACTACCTCTTCCGCGATTTCACGAGGGCGATGACCGAGCGGCGCGCCCTCGGCGCGCCGGGGCCGCTGCTCCAGGCGGGCGCCTAGCATGCCGCGCGACGCCTCGATCCGCTCGGTCCTGGTGATCGGCTCGGGTCCGATCGTCATCGGGCAGGCGTGCGAGTTCGACTACTCCGGCACGCAGGCCGTGAAAGCCCTCCGCGCCGAGGGGATCCGGGTCTCCCTGGTGAACTCGAACCCCGCCACGATCATGACCGACCCCGAGTACGCCGACCGCACCTACGTCGAGCCGCTCACCCCCGAGGTCGTGGAAGCGATCCTCGAGCGCGAGCGCCCCGATGCGGTCCTGCCCACCGTGGGCGGCCAGACCGCGCTCAACCTCGCCGTCACGCTCTCGGAGCGCGGCGTCTTCGAGCGCCTCGGCATCCGGCTGATCGGCGCGAGCCGACGCGCGGTCGAGGTGGGGGAAGACCGGCGCCTCTTCAAGGAGGCGATGGCGCGGATCGGCCTCGACGTGCCGAAGAGCCGCTTCGCGCGGACGCTGGATGAAGCGCGCGCGGCGCTCGCCGTGACCGGGCTCCCGGCCGTGATCCGCCCCTCCTTCACCCTGGGCGGCACGGGGGGCGGGATCGCCTACAACGAGGAGGAGTTCGAGGAGACCGCCGCCCGCGGCCTCGACCTCTCGCCGGTGCACGAGGTGCTGATCGAGGAATCGGTGATCGGCTGGAAGGAGTACGAGCTGGAAGTGATGCGCGACGGCGCGGACAACTTCGTGGTCGTCTGCTCCATCGAGAACTTCGACCCGATGGGGATCCATACCGGCGATTCGGTGACGGTGGCGCCGGCGCAGACGCTGACCGACCGCGAGTACCAGGCGATGCGCGACGCCGCGCGGGCGATCATCCGCGAGGTGGGGGTCGAGACGGGCGGCTCGAACATCCAGTTCGCGGTCGATCCCGCGACCGGCCGGCTCGTGGTGATCGAGATGAACCCGCGCGTGTCGCGCTCCTCGGCGCTCGCCTCCAAGGCGACGGGATTCCCGATCGCGAAGATCGCGGCCCTGCTGGCGATCGGCTACCGCCTGGACGAGATCCGGAACGACATCACGCGCGTGACCCCGGCCTCCTTCGAGCCGGTGCTCGACTACGTGGTGGTGAAGATCCCGCGCTGGGCGTTCGAGAAGTTCCGCGACGCGAGCCCGCGCCTGGGCACACAGATGAAGTCGGTCGGCGAGGTCATGGCGATCGGGCGCACCTTCAAGGAGGCGCTGCACAAGGGGCTGCGCGGACTGGAGACCGGGAGCGGCGGCTTCGGCGGGCGCGAGCTGGACGACGCGCGGATCCGCGAGAAGCTCCTGACCCCCGATCCCGACCGGATCCTCTACGTGAAGCGCGCGCTGGAGCTGGGGTGGACCCACGAGGAGATCCACCGGATGACCGGGATCGACACGTGGTTCCTCGACCAGATCCAGCAGATCGCGGACTTGAAGGAGCGCCTCACGGGGCCGCTGGATGCCTGTACGCTTCGCGAAGCGAAGCGAATGGGCTTTTCGGACGGGCGGCTTGCCGCCCTGTCCGGGTCCACAGAGGCCGAAGTGCGCGCACTTCGGAAGAAGCTCGGGATCGAGCCCGTCTACAAGCGCGTCGACACCTGCGCCGCCGAGTTCGAGTCGCACACGCCGTATCTCTACTCCACCTACGAAGAGGAGTGCGAGGCCGCGCCCACCGACCGCCGCAAGGTGATGATCCTGGGCTCGGGCCCGAACCGGATCGGGCAGGGGATCGAGTTCGACTACTGCTGCTGCCACGGCTCGTTCGCCTTCCGCGAGGAGGGGTTCGAGACGATCATGGTGAACTGCAATCCGGAGACCGTCTCGACCGATTACGACACCTCGGATCGCCTCTACTTCGAGCCGCTCACGTTCGAGGACGTGATGAACGTGATCGAGCGGGAGAAGCCCGAAGGGGTCGTGATCCAGTTCGGGGGGCAGACGCCGCTCCGTCTGGCGCTCCCGCTCCATCGGGCCGGCGTGCCGATCCTGGGCACCAGCCCCGACGCCATCGACCTGGCCGAGGACCGGCGCCGCTTCAGCACCCTGCTCGATGAGCTGGGGATCCCGCAGCCCGAGAGCGGCACGGCCACCTCGCTGGACGAAGCGAAGGAGGTCGCGGCGCGGGTGGGCTATCCCGTGCTGGTGCGCCCCTCCTACGT
>DASQJL010000047.1 GCA_035631035.1 Candidatus Binatia bacterium
CCGGTTCCTCAAGAAGCTCCCTCGGAGGTTCGGCTCGAAGCGGGTACGGTTGAGCGCCTCAGTGTTCGTCACGTACAGATCGCCGGTCGGGGCCGCGGCCGCGACATCGAATAGGTTCGTGCCCACGCCGGACACGGTGCGGATCACCGACCCGCTTCCCGCGTCCAGCACGATCAGATCCGCATCCGGGAGATCGTAGGGAATGAACGCGTTCCAGGTCTTCACGCTCGCCGGTCGCTCGTCCACCCAGTCGTTCCCGACCTTCTGGACGATCAGACCGACGGCCGGAGGCGGTGGGAGGCCGGCCTTGAGCGGCGGATCGGGCGGCGGCGGTCCGCCGCCGGCCTGCACCTCCGATGCGCTGAGCGTGGTCGTCCGGTTCCCCGCGTCGAGCACCGCGACGTAGACCTCGCCGCCGCGGGCCGCGAGCGCGCGCGGATGCCGGCCGGACACGGGGCGTACCAGGTCCAGGGTGGTTCCGGCCTCTCCACTCAGGGAGTAGATCTTGATCGCATCCTCTCCGCTCACGCACACGAACGCTCGCCGCGGGCTTCCCGCGAAGACCACGTCCGTCGGCTCGTCGCCCACGCGCAGCGTGGCCGCGACCCGCTTCGAATTCAGGTTCACGATGCTCACGTCGTCGGACACGTTGTCGACGACCCAGGCCACGCTGTCGTTCAGGGCGGCCACGGAGACGGGCTCGAGTCCGACCGGGATCTCGCCGGCGCTCGTCAGTCCCGCATCGCCGATCGTGAAGATCTCGAGGCGGGCGTCCGGAAGGTTGCAGGCGAGAAGGCGCGTTCCATCAGGCGTGAGTGCCAGCGGGTGGATCGGAAGCGACTCGAAATTGGCGAAGTCGGAGACAGCATGCGGCGTCGAGCGGAGGGGCGAGGCCGGCCAGAGAAGGAGCGACGCGGCGAAGAGCAGGACGGCCGCCGCGAGAGCCGTGAGAAAGCGGAGAAGCCGGAAGGAACGGATTGACGACATCGGGCCCAAGATCGAGTCGAAGCGAGAGATAGCGACGGGTGGCCGCTCTAAGCCTCTGGAACGCAGCGCATTATAGCATAACAGACTCCGGCGCGCAAGCCGTCAGCATCCGTTCCGGGGCCCGGCGATCGCTCCCCGCCGCCTCGAAGGCGTCCCACGCCTGACGCAGGAGCGAATCCATCCGCTCGCGATAGCGCTCCCGGTCGAACGCCTCGGCGTGACGACGCAGGCGGATCGGGTCGAACCTACGACGGTCGAGCGACCGGATCGCGGCCTCGAGCGCCGCGTCGTCGTCCCCGTCGTAGAGGATCCCCGTGCCCTCGGCGACCACCTCCGAGGCACCCCCGCGCGCGAGCGCCACGGCCGGACGGCCGCACGCCATCGCCTCGAGCGGCGCGATGCCGAAGTCCTCCTCGTGAGCCTGCACCAGCGCGCGGCAGGAGCGGTACGCCTCTCGCAGCGCCTCGGCGCTCAGCCAGCCGTCGAAGCGCACCGTCGGGCCGGCCAGACGCCGGAGCCGCGCCTCCTCCGGACCCGTGCCCACGATCCTCAGCGGAATCCGCATCCGGTTCGCGACGCGGATCGTCCGCTCCACGCCCTTGTAGGGGACGAGTGCCGAGACGATGAGGAGCGGCGCCTCGGCCGGCGGCGCGCCGGCGTCGGGCGCCCCAGCGGCGGGCGCGGGCGTGAAGAAGGCCGTGTCCACGGGCGGGTACACGACCGCCGCCGGACGGCCGTAGTGAGCGACGATCCGGTCGCGCACGTGGTTCGAGTCGGCGACGAAGAGATGCACGCGATCCGAGCTCGCACGGTCCCACTCGCGGAACCGCGGGGCGACCAGCGCGGCCGCGGCGCGCGTCAGGGGGCCCGCGCGGTCGGGGCCGAAGTACTCCGCGTAGAGGTCCCAGAAGTAGCGGACCGGCGTGAAGCAGTAGCAGACGTGGAGCGCGCCCGGCCGCGGGACCGCCCCTTTCGCCGCGCAGTGGCTCAGGGAGATCACGAGATCGTATCCCGAGAGATCGAACGATTCGACGGCGCGGGGATAGAGCGGCACGAACCAGCGGTAACGGGAGCGCCCCAGCGGGAGCCGCGCGATCCACGATTCGACGACGCGGCGCCGCTCGATCACGGGCGATACGCTGCCGGGCCGGTGCACGAGCGTGAAGAGGTCGGCGCCGGGGAATCGCTCGCAGAGGACCTCGAGGCACTTCTCGCCCCCGCGCATCCCGGTCAGCCAGTCGTGGACGAGGGCGACGCGAAGGGAGTCGAACGCGCGCTTCGGGACTTCCGTCACGCCGGAGCGGGCGACTCGAGACGCTCCGCGGCCCTGCGAAGCCGTGCCACCGAGCGGTCCCTTCCGAGGAGGAGGATCACGTCGAAGATCCCCGGCGTCACCTTCTTCCCCGTGAGCGCGATTCGCGCGGGCATGATCACCTCGCCCGCCTTCACCCCCAGATCGGCCGCGAGTCCGCGCACCGCCTGCTCGATCGGATCGTGCTCGAACGGCTGCACCTGCGCGAGGACTTCGGCCAGCTTCTTCAGCCGCTCCCCCGCTCCCGTCTTGGCGACCAGATCGGCCCAGGCCGCCGGCTCCGGCACCAGCTCGTCGACGAACGCGAACGCCGCGTACGTCAGGAAGTCGGCGGGGCGCCGCATCCGCTCGCCGACCGCCGCGACCGCGCGCTCCAGCTGCGGGCGATCCCGGAGCGCCGCCTCCGGCAGCCCGCCCGTTGCGCGAAGGTGCCCGGCGACGAGGTCGGCGCGCGTGCCGAGGGACAGCGCGCGGAAGTACTCGCCGTTCATCCACTCCAGCTTCTCGTGGTTGAAGATGGCGGGGTTCTTGGAGATCCGCTCCAGCGAGAAGACCTGGGTCAGCTCCTCGAGCGTGAAGATCTCGCGCTCGCCGTCGTAGGCCCACCCCAGGAGGGCCAGGAAGTTGACCATCGCCTCCGGGAGGAACCCCGCGTCGCGGTACTCGGTGACCGACGTCGCGCCGTGCCGCTTGGACAACCGCGTGCCGTCGGGTCCCAGGATCATCGGGACGTGCCCGAATACCGGCGGCTCCAGGCCGAGCGCCTTGTAGATCTGGATCTGCCGCGGCGTGTTCGAGATGTGGTCGTCCCCGCGGAGCACGTGCGAGATCCGCATCGCCGAATCGTCCACGACGGCCGCGAAGTTGTAGGTCGGGTGCTTGTCGGTGCGCAGGATCACCAGGTCGTCCAGCGTCGCGTTCTGGAAGGTCACCGTGCCGCGCACCGAATCGTCCCAGGCCGTCATCCCCTCGGGCATGAAGAAGCGGAGCGCGTGCGGCTCCCCCTTCGCGGCGCGCGCCGCCGACTCCTCGCGTGTCAGCCGGTGGCAGGTGCGGTCGTACTTGGGGGGCTCGCCGCGCGCGAGCGCCGCCTCGCGGCGCGCCTTGAGCGCCTCGGGATCGCAGAAGCAGCGGTAGGCCTTCTCCTCGACCAGGAGCTTCTCCGCCGCGGCGGCGTACAGTGCGAGGCGCTGGCTCTGGAAGTAGGGTCCGTAATCCCCTCCCTTGTCCGGCCCCTCGTCCCAGGTGAGGCCCAACCAGCGCATCCCCTCGAAGATGGCGTCCACCGCCTCCTTCGTGGAGCGCTCCCGGTCGGTGTCCTCGATCCGGAGGATGAAGACGCCGCCATGGCGGCGCGCGAAGAGGAAGTTGAACAGCGCGGTGCGCGCGCCGCCGACGTGGAGGTATCCCGTCGGACTCGGCGCGAAGCGCACGCGAACCGGCGCGGTCATTCGGTCTCCTGGTTGGGGTCGGATCGAAACGCCCGGGACGGTGCGTCGCGGGGCGGCGCTCTCAGCGCAGGAGCGCCATCTTCCGCGTGAAGGTCGAACCGCCGATCTCCGCGCGATAGAAATAGACGCCCGAAGCGAGCGGCGCGCCGGAATCCCCGGCTCCGTCCCAGCGGGCCTCATGATAGCCGGGATCGAAGCGGCGCGAAACCAGGGTGCGCACCAGCCGCCCGTCCGCGGCGTAGACCCGGAGGGTCACGTCCGCCGCGGCGGGCCCCGGCACCCGGAAGCCGATCACCGTGACCGGATTGAAGGGGTTGGGGCGGTTCTGCCCCAGGGAGGCGCGTGCCTCCGGGGAGGGCGACGGCTGAGGAACGGGCTGCGGGTCGGCCGAGGTGAGGATCGGGAAGGACGCGACGCCGGTATGCCAGTTGTCGTGGTGGAACATCGGCCAGGCCATCCCCACCGAAGCGAAGGTTCCCGGGTAGCGCCAGACGTGCACGGCGCCGTCCCACCCGGTGAGCGCGATCTCGCAGGCGCCATCGCCGTCCAGGTCCCATACGGCCGGCGTCGAGCGCACCTCGGCTCCGATCTCGATCGGAAACCCGCTCACCGGCGTCCCGTCGAAGTGGAACGCGTAGAGGCGTCGGTCCTCGGCTCCGATCAGTACCTCGAGCGCCCCGTCGCCGTTGAGGTCGGCCACGGCGGGCGACGCCTCACTGCCCGCGCCCAGCTGGACCGCGCTCCACCCCGGCAGGACCGCCCCGGCGCCATCGTAGGCGCGCACCCGGCCGTCCGTGCCGCAGACGATCACGTCCAGCGAGGGGTCGCCGAGATGCCGGCGCAACGGGGCCAGCACCGGCGAGGGGACGCGGCCGTTCCCCGGCGTAAGCTCCAGCGGCCGCGGCCATCCCGGCGCGCGCCGCCCCGCGGCGGTCAGGAGATAGAGGCTGTCGTTGGAGCAGGCCATCGCGATCTCGAGCCCGCCGCCGGGAAGGACGTCCCCGATCGCGGGCGAGCTGCTCATGAGCCCGTTCGCCGTGAAGGGCCAGCCGGTGAGAGGCGCCCCGTCCCGCAGCGCGTAGACGCGGCCGCCCGAGGTGCCGAAGACCACCTCCCGGCGGCCGTCGACGTCGAGGTCGGCGATCGCCGGCGACGAGATCACGGTGCCCACGGGGAGGAAGTAGACCCCGTCCGTGGCGGGATTGGCGTCCCCGTCGCGAAGCTCGGTCCCATCGGCGTGCCACGCGTAGAGCCGGCTGGCGTTGGAGCCGACCACGATGTCGGGCGCGCCGTCTCCGTCCAGGTCGCCCACGGCGGGCGAGGACCAGAACGGCGCCGCCCCCTTCTTCGGCCAGCCGGGAAGGAGGGTTCCGTTCGCGCGGAAGACCGCGACGAGGGAATCGTCCCAGGAAGCGGCGATGATCTCCGGCGCCCCGTCCAGGTTCACGTCGGCCGCGGCGGGCGTCGAGGCGATGTTGTGCAGGAGCGTCGAGAAGACGCCGAGGGAGACCGGGTTCGCGTCGCCGTCCCGCAACTCGGAACCGTCGGCGTGGAACGCATAGAGCTGATCGGCGCCCGCGATCACCTCCGGGCGTCCGTCGCCGTCGAGGTCGGCGAGGCATACCGAGGCCGAGGTCGCGGCGGCGAGGGGAGCGGGCCAGCCCGAAACCGAGCCCGGCGTCGTGCTCACGAGGATCCACGGGGTCCGCGGGCTCCGGTTGCCGCTCGAGTCCACGGCGGAGACCGCGAACCAGTAGGCGGTGAGCGGCGCCAGCCCCGCGCTCTCGAACGCGGAGGTGCGCCGCACCGGAAGCGGCGACGCCTCGACCGGGACCGCGGTGGTGTCCGGTCCGGAGCGCAGCACCACGTAGCCGAGCAGGTCCGGCGCGGCCACCGCGTCCCAGGAGAGGGTAACGCCGGAAACGCCCGAGGCGGGCGCGCGCAGCCCCGCCGGTGCCGGCGGCGCCGCTCCCTCCACGGGAAGGGTCCACACGTGGCCGTAGGCGTCGGTGATCCGGAGATCGAAGAGGTGCTGTGGCGGCGCGCTCGCGGCGTGGATGACGATCGACGTGCTCGTCGCCGTGCCTCCCGGCGCGATGGACGGCACGCTGCCGCTTGCGGTGACGAACGTGATTCCCGCACCGGGATTGACGGCGAGGATCGCCGGATTGCGCGCGCGGCCGTCGCCGTCGTTTCCGACCGTCCAGGTGAAGGTGCCGTTCTCGCCCGCCTCGAGCACCCCGTTTCCGTTGGTGTCGGTCCTCACGACCTTCGTGAAGAGAAGCGACGCGGCGGCCACCTCCACGTCCACGTCGGCGGTGTCCGCCCGGGCGGCGTCGCGCGCGATGAAGCGTAGGCGCGCGATCCCGGGCGCGTTGGGCACGGCCAGGGCGTGCGCGATCAGCGAATCGGGGATCGTGACCTGCGCCCCCGCTGCGATCGCGCCCACCACCGCGATGCCCCGGTCGACGACCGCCGGCCCGCTCGCCGCCTTGATCTCCAGCGTGACCGGGCCGCTGCTCGCGGCGCCGCCCGTGTTCTTCACGACTCCCGCCACGCGGAACGATTCACCCGCCTCGATGAGCCCGTTGCCGTCGCCGACCACGGCATCGGAGGGCGCGACCCCGAGCGCCGCGAAGTGCGCGGGCGCGTCGGCCGCCACGTTCAGCGAGTCGAGATAGGGGCGCACCCCCTCCTTCGTGACCGCGATCGAGAACTTCCCGGTGGCCGAGGGATGGAACGGAAGCGTCGCCTGCCCGGCGCCGTTCGTAAGCGCCGTGACGTAGTCCTCCCCCGCTTTCCACGCCACGACGAGCGCCGACTCGGCCGGAGATCCCCCCGCCGTCACCGTCACGGCGATGCTCCTGCCGGAGAGCGGCACCGAGGCGGGCCGGGTCACCGCGAACGAGGAGGGAGGGCAGCGCCAGATCGGAAGGCTCGGCACGCCGATCAGGATGCTCTCGAAGTAGGTCCAACGATCGGGCGTCTCGGTCTGGGCGGCGGGCAGGAGCGCCGAGCGCGCGTCCTCCACCGCCTCGCCGAGCGTCGTGCCGGACGCGGGAACGGGATCGTGGAAGAGGCGCGCCGCGAGGTCCTCCGTGAACGACGCCGCCGGGGCCGGCCAGGCGTCGCGGGTGGCGCCGACGTAGGCGAACGCTCCCCCGTCCGGCCGCCGCGTGAGCCGCTCCGCCACGCAGTCGTAGTCCACCCCGGCCGAAGAGCAGTTCGTCGCGATCCAGAGCGCCGCCGAATCGCCGTTCGTGATCCCCGCCAGGTCCCCGAGCGTGAGGAGCTCCGAGCCGACGGAGAGCTGGGAACGCGCTCCGTGACTGATCTCGTACACGACGTTGTAGCCGCGCGAGAGGGCCGCGAGCGCATTGGCCCGGTTCAGGTGGGCGGCCCCGGGATAGGCCGTGTCGTTCTCGTAGTAGCGGTCCACGGCGGCGCAGCCGGGCGCGCCGGCCCGCAGCGCCTCCCCCTCCGCGGCTCCGTCCAGCTGGATGGGACCCCCGGGCGTCCAGTTCTGGGGCACGAGCACCTCGGCCAGCACGAGCTGTTTCGCGAGCATCGGCGTGAGGGGCGCGCCGGCATAGCGAAGCGCTTTGTCCACGAGGGCGGTCGCGTCCGCCCGGCTCGCCGCCGAGAGTCTTCCGACGGCGATGTCGGGCTGCATGTCGAGGCCGTCGGCGGTCTCGCCGTAGATCCCGTTTCCGTTCGCGTCCCAGGTGCCGTCGAGGTCGGCGTAGTAGGCATCGGTGGGGATGTCCTCGACCGTCGCGAAGGTCACGCGGACCATCCGCAGCGGCACGGTATCGTGGTCCCCCGCCAGGATCGCCCACCGGATCCCCCAGAGGTCGCGCGCCGATCGCAGGAAGGAGCGGATCGCCTGCGGCAGGTCGTTCGAGCGCGGGTCAGCCGCGCGGATCGTGGAGATCCCCCGGACCACGGTCGGCCTGCCGATGCGGGTCTGGTAGTCGGCCAGCCGCTGGAAGATATCGGCCAGCGAATCGGGGGCGACGATCACGCAGTCGACCGGAGAGCCGGACGTGGACGGAAGGAGCGTCGGCGCAAAGGGCGCCGCCTTTCCAGGCTGGCCGAAGAGCCGCGTCGCCCGGGGCGGCAGGGCCCCCTCCGCGCCACCGGCGACGAAAAGGCCCGCCAGAATCAGGAGGAGGAGCCGGAGGAAGGTGAGGCGATTCGTGAAGGAAGAAATGGAAACCGCTGTCATCAACTCACTTGGACGGGGTCTTGGGATGGACCGGCTCACGCGCCGCTTCCCTCGATGCTACTCCTCCGCGACCCGCGGATGCAATCGGTCGTAGAGCGTCCAGTCGATGGCGTAGACCGAGTAGACATAGGGGGTCGGCCGCGTGATCCCGAGATCGGGGATCGACCGCGAGAAGAGGAATCGATAGGGCGTGGCCGGATCGTCGGGGGGCGTCAGGCGCCCTTCCCGGGTGCTCCGATCGATGAGATAGGCGGGCCGGCCGACCGGTTCGTACAGGAGATTCCAGACCACCGCGTCGTACCCGTCGCGGACGGAGGCCCGCGCCATGCCGGGGGTGACGAGCCCGTACAGGTCGAGCACCGGCCGGTCGGAGTAGTAGCCGAAGGCGCCGATGTCGGGGACCGCGAAGAGGGTGCCCGGCGCGGTGCGCTCGCGGGCCCAGAGCCCGAGCGACGCCAGCGAGTCGCGGAGTCCCTGCGTGTGGCGCCGCGCGTGGGGTGCGCTGACGGCCAGGGTCACGTAGAGGTTCTGCGCCGCGAAGAGGAGGACCGCCGCCGCCAGCGCGGCCGCGCGCCGCCGCGGCGCCCACCCGCGCGAGGCGTCGCGCAGCGCGGCCAGCCCGATGAGGACGATCGCGGGCATCACGGGCACCAGGTAGCGCGAGACCACCTGGACCCCTTCGGCGGCGAACGCGAAGACCAGAAGGAGGGGCCACGCCAGGACCAGTCCCCACCAGGCGCGCCTGCCCCGCGACGTGCCGGCGGCTGCCCAGGGTCGCAGCAGAGCGAGCGCGAGCACCGCGATCCCGACCGGCACGAGATCGGCCGCGAGCAGCGCGCGGATCGACTCGCGGAGGGCCGATGCCGCCCGGCCGGGGTCGAGCCACGCCGCCGCCTTGGCGGCGCCGGTGTTTGGAAGCAGGCGATGGAACCACGCCCATGCCAGGGCCAGCCAGGGCGACGCGGCGAGCGCGGCTCCCCCCGCGAGCGCCGCGGCGCGGCCGGCCCGCGCGCGGGGATCGGCGGCCCACCCCACGGCGGTCAGCGCGAGCAGGAAGAGGAGGAGGAATTCGGGCCTCGCCAGGAACGCGGCCCCGAGCGCGAGCCCCGCCCACACGGGTCCGTGCCCATGGAGCAAGGCGCGCGCGAGGAGGAGAAACGCAAGCAGGGCGAGCGCGAGCGCGAGCGGGGTTTCCATTCCGGAGAGACCCCACCGCACCGACCAGGCGTCGACCGCGACCAGGGCCGCCGCCGCAAGCGCCCATCGAGGCTCCCACCGGAGCGCGCGCGCGATTGCCGCCATGAGGAGCACGGAGGCCGCCGTGAAGAGGGCGCCCCAGACCTTCGCGGCGGCCGCGAGCGGCGGCATGGTGTCGGCCGTGGCGGGGGTCGCCCCCGCGCCGTGGAGGAACGCGCCCGTTCCGGCGAGGAGCAGCACCCAGAGCGGGCTCGTGGCGCCGTACGTGGGCTCTCCCGCGTTGAACGAGAAGCCCTCGCCACGGATCAGGTGCTTCGCGAACTGAAGGTGGATGAACGTGTCGTCGGTAAGGTAGCCGCGGAACGGCAGGAGGAGCGCCAGGGCCAGGAGAGCGAGACATCCGAGCGCCACCTGATGGCGCGCCCGCCAGGCGGAGGCGGGCCGGTCGCTCACCGCGTCACGTCCGATGGATCCGTCCGGTCACGTCCGGTCACGTCCGCTCGAGCCACCGCGCCACCCGCGCCGCCACCGCGTCGGGGGTGAATCCCAGCTCCTTCGCGATCACGTCGGCGGGCGCCGAGGCGCCGTAGCGCGAGAGGCCGATCCGGAGCGCGTCCTTCCCCACGATCGCCGCCCATGGCTCGGTGCGCGCGGCCTCGATCACCACCGTCGGCACTCCGTCGGGAAGCACCGACCTGCGGTAGCTCTCCGGCTCGGCCTCGAAGCGCTCGACGCAGGGGATGGAGACGACGCGCGCGCGGATGCCGCGCGCCGAAAGGTCGCTACGCGCCCCCGCCGCCAGCGGGACCTCCGAGCCGGTCGCGACCAGGACCACGTTCGGCTTCCCTCCCTCCGCTTCGGCCAGGATGTAGCCGCCGCGCGCGACCTGCCCGCGATCGAAGCCCGCGGGGCGCGCAAGAGGCGCCAGCTTCTGCCGCGTGAGCAGGAGCGCCGTCGGCCCGCCCTCGCGCGTGAGAGCGCCGGCCCACGCCATCGCCGTCTCCAGCCCGTCGGCGGGGCGCCAGACGTGCAGGTTGGGCATCAGGCGGAGCGCCGGGGCCTGCTCGATCGGCTGATGGGTCGGGCCGTCCTCCCCCAGGAAGACGCTGTCGTGCGTGAAGAGGAAGATGGAACGAAGGCCGGTGAGCGCGGCGATCCGGATCGCCGGGCGCATGTAGTCGGAGAAGACCAGGAACGTCGCGCCGTAGGGGATGAACGCGCCGTAGTAGGCCAGGCCGTTCACGATCGTTCCCATCGCATGCTCGCGCACGCCGAAGTGGAGCGTGCGCCCGGCGAAGGAGACCGGCCGCGAGGGATCGAGGTTCTCGCGCTCGACCTGGGGCGCTCCCTGGATGTCGGTGTTGGTCGAGGGGCCGAGATCGGCGGACCCGCCCACCAGCGAGGGGATCGCCGCCGCGGCGGCCTGGATCACCTTGCCGGACCAGGCGCGCGTGGCGAGCGGCTCCGCGCCCGAAGCCGCGGCCGCGAGGCGATCCACGAGATCGGCCGGGAGCTCGCGGCTCCAGTAGCGATCCCACGTCGCGGCCTCGTCGGGGTGCTCCCGGCGCGCCGCGGCGAGACGAGCCTCCCAGGCGGCGCGCTCCTTCGTCTTCGCCGCGCCCTGCTCGGCGAAGGAGGCGCGCACCTCGTCGGGAACGTGGAACGGAGGCTGGGTCGGCCATCCGGCCGCCTCCTTCGCGCCGCGGAGCTCACCCTCGCCGAGCGGCTCGCCGTGCGCCTTCTCCGACCCTGCTTTCGTGGGCGCGCCCTTCGCGATGATGGTCCGCGCGAGGATCAGGGAGGGGCGCTCCGCCTGCGCGGTGGCATCGGCCAGGGCCCGCTCCACCTCGCGCCGGTCGTTTCCGTCGATGCGGCGCGTCCACCAGCCGTAGGCGTCGAAGCGCTTCTGCACGTCCTCGGTGAAGGCGAGGCCGGTCGAGCCCTCGATCGAGATGTGATTGTCGTCGTAGAGATAGACCAGATTGCCCAGCCCCCAGTATCCCGCGAGGGATGCCGCCTCGCTGGCGACGCCCTCCATGAGGTCGCCGTCGCTCACGATGCCGAACACCCGGTGGTCGAGAAGCGCGCCCAGGTTCGGCAGACGCGCGCGAAGGAGCTTCTGCGCGAGCGCCATGCCGACGCCGTTGCCGAACCCCTGGCCCAGGGGGCCCGTCGTCGCCTCGACGCCCGGCGTGTGCCCCGCCTCGGGGTGCCCCGGGGTGCGCGACCCCCACTGCCGGAAGCGCTCGATCTCCTGCATCGGGAGGTCGAAGCCGTACAGGTGGAGCAGCGAATAGAGGAGCATCGAAGCGTGCCCCGCCGAGAGCACGAACCGGTCGCGATTCACCCAGTGGGGATCGGACGGATCGAAATGGAGGAAGCGCGACCAGAGGACGTAGGCCATGTCGGCCGCGCCCATCGGCGTGCCGGGATGGCCCGATTTCGCCTTCTCCACGGCGTCCGCGGAGAGGAACTTGATGGTGTTCACACACTGCTCTTCGAGATCTACCGTGATGGCCGGCATGGCTCCCTCGTCGCGTTACGTTCCTGGGCGGGCCCGGCGATCCCGTCACGCCCCCGGCGCCGCCACGGTGTATCATAACTCTCCATTCCGGTGTACCCCTCTAAGGATGGAGAACGAGATGACCCCGAGCCGAACGAGACTGGTCCCGATCCGGATCCTTGCCGCCCTCCTCCTCGCCGTCCAGGCGATCGGCGGGTGCGCCACCAATCCCGTCACGGGAAGGAAGCAGATCTCGCTCGTCTCGGAAGGGAAAGAGCTGCAGATGGGCGCCGAGGCCGATCCTGCCGTGATCACCGAGTACGGTCTCTACTCGGACCAGGAAGTGCAGCGCTACGTGGATGGCGTCGGCCAGAGGCTGGGCAAGGTCTCCCATCTGCCGGCGCTCGCCTGGCATTTCCGCGTCCTCGACTCACCGGTGGTGAACGCCTTCGCCATCCCGGGGGGCTACATCTACATCACCCGCGGCATCCTCGCCTACATGAACTCCGAGGCGCAGCTGGCGGGGGTGCTGGGCCACGAGATCGGGCACGTCACCGCCCGGCACAGCGCCCAGCAGATCACACGCCAGGAGATCGCGGGAATCGGCGTGCTCGCGGGCGCGGTCTTCGTCTCGGCCTTCCGTCCCTACAGCGGCGTCGCCCAGCAGGGGCTCGGACTCCTGTTCCTCAAGTACAGCCGCGACAACGAGACCCAGGCGGACGAGCTGGGCGTGGGCTACGCGGCCAAGGCGGGCTACGACCCGCGCGAGATCCCGAGCACGTACGCCACGCTGAAACGGATCGGCGAGCGGGCCGGCTCTTCCCTGCCGAACTTCCTCTCCACGCACCCCGACCCGGGCGACCGCGAGATCCGCACGACGCAGCTCGCGAGCGCAGCCGCCGCCAGCGCGCATCGCGATCTTCGGATCGACGCGCCCGCGTACCGCGGCCACATCGACGGCATCGTCTTCGGCGACGACCCGAGGTCCGGATATTTCGTGGCGAACAGGTTTTACCACCCGGACCTCAAGTTCCAGCTGATCTTCCCGCAGGGATGGCAAACGGCGAACCAGCCGTCGCAGGTGGTGGCCGCGAACCAGTCGGCCGGAGCCGCGATGCAGCTCACGCTGGTGAAGACGGAGGACACGTCCCTCTCCCCTGCCGACTACGTCGCGTCGCTCCAGAAAAAGGGGGAGATCACGCAGGCCAGCGGACGGAGCGAGAACTTCCGGGACTTCCCCGCGTGGCTCGGGACCGTGACCGCGCAGGGCGATGGAGGCTCCCAGGAGTTCATCGCCTGCTGGGCGCGGACCAAGCCGGGCGAATTTCTCCAGGTCCTGGGACAGGCCAAATCGCAGTCGGCGGCCGACCAGATCTTCGCTTCGGCGCGGAGCATCGCCGCGCTCACCGACCCGGCCCGGATCAACGTGACGCCCGACGTGGTCGTGATCAAGCCCGCGCCCCGAAGCGCGGCCTTCTCCGATCTCTGGGCGAGCATGGGAGGCGGCGTGCTGAGCCTGGAGGACGGCGCCATCCTGAACAGCACGCGTCCGGCCACCGTGATCCCGGCGGGCGCTCCGGTGAAGACGGTGAAGAAGGGGACCAAGCCGACATCGTAGGTTTTTTCGAGCGGGGTCGGCCCGGGGAGGGCAGCCATGCTCCAGCCCAGCATGAGCACGAACTCTGCATGGGCACGCAGCCCGAATCACGTTCCCCGGGGAACGTAATTCGTGCCGTCGTGACACGCTACCCGAGGCAATCCGTCAACATTAATGGACGGCGCGCCTCAGATTCCCCAACGTACTCGATACGTCATCCTGATTCCGCTTCAGGAAGACCGCGTTCCCTCACGTCGCAGCACCGCAGCGAATCCGCGAACAAGCCTGTTCTGGGGTTGAGGACGAGTCGGCCCTGTGTCGTGCAGTGCACGGGGCCGCACGAAGTTCTTCAGTGATGGGTGCCGAGAAAGCTCCATCCCATCGCGGCGCCGATCGCAATCACGACGTCCTTGGGAATCCGGCCGAAGAGAACCACGATCAGAAACTGCGGCCACGCGATGCCCGCGATGCCCGCCATGAAGCAAAGCGCGTCGGCGGGGGAAAACGGAAAGAGAAAGATCGGGATCAGGGCCAGCCATCGCTTGCCCCGGATCGCGTGCTGCGCCTGATCGAGCGCCTCCTTGCCGATCCAGCGCTCGGCGATCTTGCGCCCCGCGCCCCGCCCGATGGCGAACGCGGCGGTCGAGCCGATCGCGGTTCCGATCGCGGTCAGCACCGATCCCCAGAGAGGCCCGTACAGCACGCCTGCGATCAGCGGCACGAAGACACCCGGGATGGGCGCCGCCAGGATCTGCCCTGCTTGGACCCCCATCAGGGCGACCGGGCCCCAGGCGCCCGCGTCCTTCACCCACATCCTGAGCGCCTCGTGCGAGATGTGCGGCCGCAGCACCCAGCCCAGCGCGCCGATCACCGCGCCGATCGCCACGAAGAGGATCGTGGCGCGCAGCAGCGGATGCTTGGGGTGTGCGCGCTTGGCCATGGCCGGCGACTCTACGGGAGCGCTCCGTTCCCGGACACCAAAAACGGCCGCCTCCGGTACCCAAAAGGCGACCCGATTTCCGGGGCGGCATCCGATATGATGTAAGGAAGTTTCGCACACCGATCGTCTTCGTGGCGCACGCGCGCGACAACTCCGGAGGAAACGGATGACCGACCCGCTCGGAGCCCGCTCCACCCTCACGGTGGACGGCCGCTCCTACCGCATCGCCCGCCTGGACGCGCTGGAGCGCTCCGGCCACTCGCTCACGCGGCTCCCCTACTCGCTCAAGATCCTCCTCGAGAATCTCCTTCGGCGGGTCGACGGCAAGGTGGTCACGGCGGAGGACGTCGAGGCGGTGGCGCGCTGGAACCCGGCCGCGGAGCCCGATCGCGAGATCGCGTTCGCGCCCGCGCGCGTGCTGCTCCAGGACTTCACGGGCGTGCCCGCGGTCGTGGACCTCGCGGCGATGCGCGACGCGATGGCCGCGCTCGGTGGCGATCCCGCCAGGATCAATCCGCTGCAGCCCGCCGAGCTGGTGATCGATCACTCGGTGCAGGTGGACGAGTACGGGAGGAAGGCCGCGCTCCTCCTGAACGCCGAGAAGGAGTTCGAGCGGAACCGCGAGCGCTATCTCTTCCTCCGCTGGGGCCAGCGCGCGTTCCGGAATTTCCGCGTGGTGCCGCCCGCGACCGGGATCGTGCACCAGGTGAATCTCGAGTTCCTGGCCCGGGTCGTGATGGCGACCGAGGGCGCCGAGCCCGAGGCCTACCCCGACACGCTGATCGGCACCGATTCCCACACGACGATGATCAACGGCCTGGGCGTGCTGGGCTGGGGCGTGGGCGGGATCGAGGCCGAGGCGGCGATGCTCGGCCAGCCGGTCTCGATGCTCGTGCCGCAGGTGGTCGGGTTTCGCCTCTCCGGCTCGCTGAAGGAGGGCGCGACCGCCACCGACCTCGTGCTCACCGTCACCGAGATGCTGCGGAAGAAAGGGGTCGTCGGGAAGTTCGTGGAGTTCTACGGGCCCGGACTCCACACGCTTCCGGTCGCCGACCGCGCGACCATCGCCAACATGGCTCCCGAGTACGGCGCGACGTGCGGCATCTTCCCGGTCGACGAGGAAACGCTTCGCTACCTCCGCTTCACCGGGCGCGCCGAGGCGCACGTGCGGCTGATCGAGGCCTACGCCAAGGAGCAGGGGCTCTTCCACCGCGACGACTCCCCCGAGGCCGAGTACACCGACCGGCTCACGCTCGATCTCGCCGACGTGGTGCCGAGCATGGCCGGCCCGCGAAGGCCCCAAGATCGCGTGGCTCTGGGCGGCGTGAAGCGCAACTTCTCCGACGCGCTGGGCTCGATGAAGGGTGCGCCGCCCAAGGCCCCGGCTCCCGCGCAGGCGGGACGCTGGGAAGCGGAGGGCGGGAGCGGCACGGCCGCGACGCTCGCCCCTCCGGCCCACGAGGTGTCGATCGCCGGCGAGCGCTTCCATCTCGAGGACGGCGCCGTGGTCATCGCGGCGATCACCTCCTGCACGAACACGTCGAATCCCGCGGTGATGGTCGGGGCCGGCCTCCTCGCCAAGCGGGCGGTGGAGCGCGGCCTGAAGACGCGTCCCTGGGTCAAGACAAGCCTGGCTCCCGGATCGAAGGCGGTCACCGAGTACCTGAACCGGGCCGGGCTCACTCCGTATCTCGAGGCGCTCGGCTTCTACACGGTGGGCTACGGCTGCACCACCTGCATCGGCAACAGCGGTCCGCTCCACGAAGCGATCTCGGCGGCGATCGAACAGGGAGACCTGGTCGTGGCCTCGGTGCTCAGCGGCAATCGCAACTTCGAGGGACGGATCCATCCCGAGGTGCGCGCCAACTATCTCGCCTCTCCGCCGCTCGTGGTGGCCTACGCGCTCTCCGGACGGATGGACCGCGACCTCACGACCGAGCCGCTGGGCCAGGATAAGGACGGAACGCCCGTCTTCCTCCGAGACCTCTGGCCGACGCAGCGGGAGATCGACGAGACGATCCAGGGGGCGCTCCACTCCGAGACCTTCCGCGAGACCTACAAGGACGTGTACACGGGAGACGAGACCTGGCGGAACCTCCCCGTTCCCGCCGGGGACCGCTACGCCTGGGAGGAGACCTCGACCTACGTGAAGCGCCCGCCCTACTTCGAGGGCATGGGACCCGCGCCCTCGCCGATCACGGAGCTCCGCGGCGCCCGCGTCCTCGCCTATCTCGGCGACAGCGTCACCACCGACCACATCTCCCCCGCGGGATCGATCAAGCGCGGGAGCCCGGCGGGGATCTACCTGGAATCGCACGGCGTCACCCCCGCCGACTACAACTCCTACGGCTCCCGACGCGGCAACCACGAGGTGATGGTGCGCGGCACGTTCGCCAACGTCCGGATCCGGAATCGCATGGTGCCCGGCGTCGAGGGCGGCTTCACGGCGCACCGGCCTTCCGGCGACAAGATGACGATCTACGACGCCGCCATGCGCTACGCGGCGGAGGGGATCCCCACGATCGTGATCGCGGGCAAGGAGTATGGCTCGGGCTCGTCCCGGGACTGGGCGGCCAAGGGGCCCAAGCTCCTGGGCGTGCGCGCCGTGCTCGCCGAATCCTACGAGCGGATCCACCGCAGCAACCTGATCGGGATGGGCATCCTGCCGCTCCAGTTCCTCCCCGGCGATACCGCGGAGGGTCTCGGCCTCACCGGCGCGGAGACGTTCGACGTGGACGGCGTCGCGGCCCTGGCGAAGGCGTCCACGCGCGGCGGCGAGGCGACCGTGCGCGCCCGGGGCGAGGGCGGCGAGCGGACCTTCCGCGCCGTGGTGCGCATCGACACACCCCAGGAGTGGCGCTACTTCGAGCACGGCGGGATCCTTCCCTACGTGCTCCGGAGACTCTCGGGAGGCACGGCGTGAGGCGGCCGATCGCTTGAGCCGCGGCCTTCCCTCGTTCCTCCGATCCGGCGGCCTCCAGCTGGGTCTCACCGCGCTCTGCGCCGCCGCGGGGATCGCGGGCGCCCTCGTGGGTCGCGCCCACCCGCACTCCACGCTTCATTACGTTCTGTACGGCCTGGCCTATCTCTCGGGAGGCTTCGGGCCGGGACGCGAGCTGATCGCGAACCTCCTCGCGCGCCAGCTCGACATCAACCTCCTCATGGTCGCCGCCGCGGCGGGCTCCGCCGCGCTCGGGCACTGGGGCGAGGGAGCGGTGCTCCTCTTCCTCTTCTCGCTGAGCGGCGCGCTCGAGCGGATCACCATGGAGCGGACCGCGCGCTCGATCGAGTCGCTGGTCCAGCTCCGGCCCGACACCGCCCTGGTGCTTCGGGACGGCGCCGAGACGCGCGTCCCCGTCGAGGCGATCGAAGTCGGCGAGACCGTGCGCACCCTTCCCGGCGAGCGGTTCGCCGTGGACGGCGTCGTCCTCGAGGGCTCCTCGTCGGCGGACGAATCGACCCTGACCGGCGAAGCGGAGCCGGTCGAGAAGGAGCCCGGCGGCTACGTCTACGCGGGGACGGTGAACCTGCGCGGGGCGCCGCTCGTCCGCGTCGAGAAGCGTCCCGAGGAGACGACCCTCTCGCGCATCGTCCGCGCGGTGCAGGAGGCGGGAAAGGCCAAGTCCACCGCCGAGCGCATCGTGGACCGCTGGCAGCGCCCCTACGTGATCGGCGTCTTCTCGGCGGCCGCGCTCGCCGGCTTCGTTCCCTGGCTCCTCGGGGCCTCCAGCGTGGAGGCCGTCTACCGCGGGCTGGTCCTCCTCGTCGCGGCCTCCCCCTGCGCCGTCGTCATCGCCACGCCGGCGGCCATGCTCTCGGCGATCACCCACGCGGCCCATCACGGCGTCCTCTTCAAAGGAAGCGTCCACCTCGAACGCCTCGCGGGCGTCACGGCGATCGCGGTGGACAAGACCGGCACCGTGACGCACGGCCGTCCGCGCGTCGTGGCGGTCTCGGACGCGGCGGAAGCCGGAGGCGGCGAGGACCTGCTCCGGCTGGCCGCCTCGGTCGAGGCCCGGAGCGAGCACCACCATGGCCGCGCGGTGGTGGCCGAGGCCGAGCGACGGGGCCTGGCGCTGGCGCCCGTCACCGAATTCGAGAGCCACGCCGGGCAGGGAGTGCACGGCCACGTCGAAGGGCTCTGGGTCGGCGTCGGACGCGAAGCGCTCTTCCAGCAGCACGAGGCGCCGCTCCCGCGCGAGGCCGCGACGCTCCTCGCGGGATGGCGCGACGAAGGGCGCACCGCGCTCCTGGTGCTGGCATGCGCCCATCCGGGAGGAGCGCGCCCGGGGAACGGTCACGATCCGCGCTGGGGCGCCATCGCGGTCGCCGATACGATCCGGCCGAACGCGCGGGCGGCGATGGCCGCCTGCCGGCGGCTCGGCATCCGCCACATCGCCCTCCTGACCGGCGACCACGAGGGCGTCGCGCGCGCGATCGGCAAGGAGATCGGAGCCGACGAGGTGCGCGCCGGCCTTCATCCCGAGCAGAAGGTGAGCGCGGTGCACCAGCTCTCGCGACGCTGGGGCGGGCTCGCCATGGTCGGCGACGGCGTGAACGACGCGCCGGCGCTCGCCACCGCGACCGTGGGCGTCGCGATGGGCGGCGCAGGCACTGACGTGGCGCTGGACACGGCGGACGTGGTGCTGATGCGTGACGACCTGGAAGGGATCCCCTTCGCGATCTGGCTCGCGCGCAAGGCCCGCCGCGTGACGGCGCAGAGCCTCTCACTGGCCTTCGGCGTCATCGGGATCCTGGTCGCGAGCACGCTGGCCGGATTCCTTCCCCTGTGGCTCGCGGTCGTCTGCCACGAAGGAAGCACGCTGCTCGTGATCGCAAACGGCGTGCGGCTCCTCGGCATCCGGCACCCGGAGTTCGACCTGGCATGACGCCGGTCCCCCACGGGCTCCTGTCCCTCGCGATCCCGGCCTTTCTCGCCATGGTCGCCCTGTCCGCGCCCGGATGCGGCCGCAAGGCGCCCGAGACGCCGGCGGCATCCGCTCCCGTCTCTCCCTACGACACCGGCCCGCGCGCCGGGGAGTTCCCCGTCGCGGAGCGCCTGGCGGAAAAGGGGCGGGACCTTTTCAAGCAGAAGGGGTGCACCGCCTGCCACGCGTTCGGGCGGCTCCTCACGGGGCCGGACCTCCGGGGCGTGTCGATGCGGCGGAGCGCGCGATGGATGGAGATGCAGATCCTCCATCCCGACGTGATGGTGACGGAGGACCCGATCACCATCGACCTCTACAACACCTACCTCGTGCGCATGGCGAACCAGGGGCTCACGCCGGACGAGGCCAGGTGCGTGATCGAATATCTCAAGTGGGTGGACGAGGATTCGACGAAGGCCCCCGTCATCCCACCCTCGACCAATCCACCCACGCCGCCGCCCCCGAGCAGCTAGCTTCCCTCCGCGATCTCCCGCAGCTTCTCGCGCGAAGGGATCAGGAAGCGGTTCTCTCCCGAGATCACGATCCGCTCGCGCCCCCAGCGCGACAGCACCCGGATCGCGGATTCCACGGTGGTCCCCACGAGGTCCGCGATCTCCTGCCGCGTGAGCTGGATCGGGATCTCGATCCCGCCCTTCGCCTCCTTCCCGAGCCGCTCGGCCAGGGTCAGGAAGAGTTGCGCGATCCGCGCGTCCACTTTCTGGCCGCGCATCTCCTGGAGCTTCCGCGCCATGGCGACGACCAGCTTCGTCAGCTCGCGGATGATCGCGCGCGCGAAATCGGGGTTGCGGTCCAGCAGCTCGAAGTAGTCGCGCCGCGGCAGCGTCAGCAGCACCAACGGCTCCATGCAGACCGCGCTGGCGGGATAGGGCATGTAGTTGTAGACCGCGATGGCGCCGACCGGCTCACCCTCCTCGAACAGCTCGAGGATCGTGTCCCCCGTATCGCCATGGGTCACGATCTTCACGCGCCCCTTCACGATGATCGTGAGGTGCTCCGCCGGATCTCCCGTGCGCCAGAGGAAGTCCCCGCGGTCGTAGTTCTTGAGCGTGGCGAGCGCCGCGAGCCGCTTCTGATCCTCGGAGGAGAGCCCCCGGAAGAGCGGGGTCGCCCGGACCGCCTGGTAGACCCGTTCGGACTCCGAGATCAGCGCCACATCCCCTCCCCTCGTATGACGGGCGTCATACCCCGAGCTTATACCATGCCGCAAGCCCATGGCAGCAGAGGCGTTTCACCGACCGCCCGCGCCGGACATTCTTCGACCTGTATGACGCCCGTCATCGCGGCGGAGGGGCGCGATGGCCGAAGATTCCTATCGTTGGTAGTGAACGCGATCGCCTCGCCACGGAGGAGAGTGATGGAAGCCACGACCTTGATCGAGCGCCTGAGGCGCGACCACGAGCGGGTGCTCCGCGACATCACGGAGCTGGAGGGAGCGCTCGTCCGATCGGCCCCGGCAACACGCGGTGCCGCCGCGGAGGAGCGGATCGGAAGCGTGCTCGCCATGCTCGAACGCCAGTTCCAGACGCACATGGCGGCCGAGGACCAGATCCTCTACCCCGCCATCAGCCGCGCCATCCCGGCGTCGGCGCCCAGCCTGGAGCCGCTCCACGACGAGCACGCCGAGCTCCGGCAGATGCTCCATCGCCTACAGGCCACGCTCGGCGAGCCGAAGAGCGCCGATCGCGACGAGCAGATCCCGATCCAGGTCCACGACCTGGCCGACCTGCTCCGCCTGCACATCCGCAAAGAAGAATCGCTGGTGTTCCACGTGGCCGCGCGCCTTCTCGCCGACGAAGAGATCGCCGCGGTCCTGAAGCGCATGAACGGGGACGCCGACGCCGCCGGCGCGGAGACCCGGAAACCTCTCCTGAAGAAAGGAAGCTCCCGATGAACCGCTCGATCGCCGTCGCCTCGTTCCTCGTTCTCCTTCTGGCCGCCGCGGGCTGCGGCAGCAAGTCCGAGCCGCAAGGCGCCGGGTCGGGCTCGGGCGCGACCGCGGTGTCGCCGTACGACAGCGGCCCGCGCGCCGGAGAGTCTCCCGTCGAGCCCGCAATGGCCGAGAAGGGCGAGGGGTTGTTCAAGACCAAGGGGTGCACCGCCTGCCACGCCTACGACAAGCGCATCACCGGCCCCGCTCTGAAGGGTGTCACGCAGCGCCGCACCGCGGCCTGGATGGAGCAGCAGATCCTCCACCCCGAAGTCATGACGAAGCAGGATCCGATCTCGAAGCAGCTGCTCGGGACCTACATGGTGCAGATGTCGAACCAGGGCTTGAAGCCCGAGGAGGCCAAGGCGGTCATCGAATATCTGAAGAAGCTCGATGAAGAGTCTTCTGAGACGCAGCAGGCCGGCGTCGGCAAGTGAACCAGGAGCCCAAGGAGGCCCATGTATGAAACGGTGGATGCTGGCCGCGCTCGCGGTGGCCGCTCTGGTGGGCGGCGCCGCGCTGATGCAGGGGTGCACGAAGGGGATACGGGGGGGCGGGTCGGCCGCCGCCAAGACCTATGTGAAGCCGGGTGAATACGACACCTACTATGCCTTCCTGTCGGGAGGCCATTCCGGGCAGGTCTTCGTCTACGGCATGCCCTCCTGCCGTTACATCACCACGATCCCGGTCTTCACCCCGGAGTCCGCGAAGGGCTGGGGCTACGACGAGGAATCGAAGGCGATGCTGAAGGGGATGAACTGGGGCGACGCTCACCATCCCGGCCTCTCGGAGACGGACGGCGACTACGACGGTCGCTGGCTCTTCATCAACGACATGCCGCACGCGCGGATCGCCCGGATCGATCTGACCGACTTCACGACGAAGGAGATCTTCGGACCGATCCCGAACATCTCCGCCGCGCACGCCTGCCCCTATCCCACCCCGAACACCGAGTACGTGTTCGCGGCGTCGCGCTTCTCGATCCCGCTTCCCTACCCGACCGTCGACAAGGTCGAGAACTACGCCAAGGACTTCAAGGGGATCATCGCGGGAGTCAAGGTCTCCCCCGAGGGGCACATGTCGCTCGGTTTCGAGATCCTGATGCCGCCGTTCGACTGGGATCTGGCGGACGCCGGCAAGGGCCCCAGCCACGGCTGGGAGTTCTTCACCTGCTACAACAGCGAGGAAGCGCACGACTCCCTGGAGATCAAGGCGTCGCAGAACGAGATGGACTATGTCGCGGCCGTCGACTGGCGCGCGGCGCAGAAGGCGGCTGACGCCGGCGAGGGAACGATGATCGGAGGCGTGAAGGTGCTCGACCCCAAGGTGACGAAGGGGATCGTCTACCTGGTGCCGGTGCCGAAGAGCCCGCACGGCGTGGACGTGGACCCCAGCGGCCAGTACATCTGCGCCTCCGGCAAGCTGCAGGCCGAGGTCACCGTGCACAGCTTCGCGAAGCTGATGGCGGGGATCCAGGCGAAGAAGTTCGAGAAGGAGATCGAGGGAATCCCGGTCCTCGCGTTCAACGACGTGCTCGAGGCGAAGGTGCCCGTGGGGCTGGGACCGCTGCACACCCAGTTCGACGGCAAGGGGAACGCCTACACCTCGCTCTTCCTCGACTCGCAGATCGCGAAGTGGAAGATCGGACCGCCCTGGAACGTCACGGACAAGATCGACGTCTACTACTCGATCGGTCATCTGATGGTCGCCGGCGGCGACACCCGGCATCCCTATGGCGACTACATGGTCGCCCTGGACAAGCTCTCCAAGGACCGCTACCTGCCGGTCGGGCCCTCGCATCCCGAGGCGGCGCAGCTGATCGACATCAGCGGCCCCAAGATGGAGCTTCTCTACGACTTCCCCACCTATCCCGAGCCCCACTACGCGCAGATGATCCGGGCGGACAAGCTCAAGCCGATGAAGATCTATCCGCTCGCCGACAACAAGAATCCGTATGCGATCAAGAGCGCCGATCAGGCGAGGGTGGAGCGCCACGGGAAGCGCGTGGACGCCTATCTCCTCGCAATCCGGACCCACTACACGCCGGACATCGTGCGCGTCGCGCAGGGGGACACGGTCTACTTCCACGTGACGAACCTGGAGCAGGACGCCGACATCACGCACGGCTTCGGAATCCTCTTCTCGAACTGCGACATGCAGGTCGAGCCGGGCGAGACCAAGACGATGAAGTGGGTCGCCGAGAAGGCGGGCGTGACCCCCTTCTACTGCTCCAACTTCTGCAGCGCGCTGCACCAGGAGATGCAGGGATACATCGAGGTGGCGCCGGCCGGCACGCGGATCGCCTCGGTCTCCAAGCCCAGCCGTGAGCAGCTGGCCCAGGTGGCCCCGCTGCTTCGCCGCTAACACACGTCGCGCGGGGCCGTCCGCAAGCGGCCCCGCGCCCCGAAAGGGGATGAGTTTCGTGGTTCGTTACCTGACCGGCGGTTTCCGAAGCTCCGAGCGGCGGCTGATCCTTCTCGCCGCGCTCGTGCTCCTGCCCGTCTTCTTCCTCCCGGTGCTGCCGATCTGGGAGATGCACCTCCGGGCGCCGCAGTATCCGGAAGGACTGAAGCTCACCATCTACTCCAACACCATCCGGGGAGACCTGGACAAGGTCAACAGCCTGAACCACTACGTCGGGATGCACGCGATCACCCCCGAGGACTTCGCGGAGTTCCGCTACCTGCCGCAGCTCCTCACGGGGTTCGGTTTCCTCGCGCTCCTGGCCGGTCTTCTGAACCGCCGTTGGATCGCCGCCCTGGGCTGGCTCCTCTTCACCGGATTCGCCGTGTACATGTTCCGCGACTACGTCCTCTGGCTCTACCGCTACGGCCACGAGCTCGACCCCCGCGCGGCGATCACGATGAAGTCGTTCATGCCTCCGGTGATCGGCTATTCCAAAATGGCCAACTTCCACGTCCTGAGCCTTCCCGGCCCCGGCACCGTGGTGCTCGGCATCGCCTGGCTGCTCGGTCCTCTGGCGCTCTGGATGGAACGCCGCGCGGAGCGCGCGCACGCCCACGCCGCGGCCGCCGCGACGGTGGCGGCATGAGCCGTCCCTTCCGCGATTCGGGCCGTGCGGAAGCCGGCTCCCGCGATCCCTTCATCGGCCTGCTCCAGGCCGCGCTCGCGATCGTCCTCCTGGCCGCGGTCGCGATCACCCTCGTCCTTCTCGTGGGGGTGGCCCCGCCGCGCGCCTCGGCCGCGGTCCGGCGCGTCCCGCCCGGCTCGGCGGTCCCGGCGATCGCGTCGGCGTCGGACGGCGACACTCTGCTGCTCGCCGCCGGCGTCCACCGCGGCCCGATCACGATCGCGCGCCGTGTCGCGCTGATCGGCGAGCCGGGCGCCGTGGTGGACGGCGGCGGCCGCGGATCGGTCATCACGGTGGCCGCCGGCGGAGTGCGGATCGAGCGGCTCTCCATTCGCGCGAGCGGCGACAAGGCCGAAGATCTGGATTCGGGCGTCCGGCTCACGTCGGCGCCTGGCGCGCGGCTCGCCCACCTGCGCCTGGAGAACGTCCGCTACGGCATCGCGGCCGAGCGTTGCGACGACCTCGACGTCGAGGAATGCACGCTGACGGGCCGCGTGGTGCCCTCGATCGACGCCGCTCCCGAGATGGACGTCGCCGCGGGCAACGGCATCCACGTCTGGTATTCCCGAGGCGCGCGCGTCCGTCGCACCGAGATCCGGCGCTTCATGGACGGGATCTATCTCTCCTTCGCCGACTCGATCCGGATCGAGGGGTGCGGCTCCTCGGGCAACGGCCGCTACGGCCTCCACACCATGTACTGCCAGGACAACCGGATCGCGGAGAACCGCTTCACCGGCAACATCGCCGGGTGCGCGATCATGTTCTCGAACCACCTGGAGCTCGCCCGGAACGATTTCATGCACAACCGCGGCCCGCGGACCTACGGCATCCTGCTGCGCGACTGCTCGGACGGCTTCTTCCACGAAAACCGCCTGGTCGACAACACGATCGCGGTCTTCATGGACGGATCCAACCGGAACCACATCCACGGCAACCTGGTGCAGGACGACGGCTGGGGCGTGATCCTCTTCTCCTCCTGCGACGGCAACGAGTTCGCGGGGAACGATTTCGTGAACATCGACTACCCGGTGGCGCTGGACATGAGGCGCACCGACAACCGGTTCGACGACGGCGCGCGCGGCAACTACTGGAGCGCGAGCGCCCCCTACGACCTGAACGCCGACGGCATCGGCGACGTGCCTTACGGTCCCGTGAGCGCGTTCGCTTTCCTCTCGAAGCAGTATCCCGACCTGGCGATCTTCGGCGAGAGCCCCGCTGCGGGGGCGCTCTCCCTTGCCGAGCGCACGATCCCGGCGCTCCGTCCGAGCGAGGCTCTGGACCACTACCCCCTGGTCCACCCCGCCGGCGCGGGCGTCGGGTCACGCTCGGCGGCGGGCGACTTGCCCGCTGCCGCATCGTTCGGCTCGGATCCCGCTTCGGGCACCCGACGCGCGGCGCCGCGCGCCGCGGCCGCCGGCTTCCTCCTGCTCGCCGGGGCGGGCGCGATCGGCATCGCCCGGCGGAGGGGCTCACGATGATCCGACTCGACGACGTCACCAAGCGCTACGGCGCGGTCACCGCGGTGGACGGCCTCTCCTTCGCCGTGGAGCCGGGCGAGACCTTCGCGCTGATCGGCCCCAACGGCGCGGGCAAGACCACGACGCTGAAGCTGATCCTGGGACTGGCGCGCCCGACCTCCGGCCGGATCGCGGTCGGGGTCGCGGGACTTCCGCCGCACGCCGCCGAGACGCGGCGCGGCATGGGCTACGTGCCGCAGCGGGTAGATCTCCCCGCGGGACGCACCGCGGCCGAGGTGCTCGGCTTTTTCGCGGCGCTCCGCGGCCTGGACGGGAGCGCGGTCTCCCGCGCGCTCGACCGCGTGGGCATGACGGCGCTGGCCGGACGCCGCGCCTCGGAGCTTTCGGGCGGCTTCGCGCAGCGCCTCCTCCTCGCGCAGGCGCTGCTCGGCGACCCTTCGCTCCTCGTGCTGGACGAGCCGACCGCCAGTCTCGATCCCGAGGCCACCTGGGAGTTCCGCTCCCTGGTCGAGGGGCTGCGCCGGGACGGCAAGACGATCCTCCTCTGCTCGCACCTCCTGGCCGAAGTGGAGCGGGTGGCCGACCGCGTGCTGATCCTGGCCGGCGGGCGCCGCGTGGCGCTGGAATCGCTGGCCGACCTCCGCGCGCGGCAGGCCTCGAGCGCGCGGCTCGAGATCGAGGCGCGGAACGCGGAGGCGGCGGGCGCCGCCCTCGCGCGTCGCGGGATCGCGTACACCCCGTGGGGCGAGCGGCGCGTTGCCATCGAGGGGGCGAATGGGCGCGGGGTCGCCGCGCTCGAAGCATTGCGCGAGGCCGGCGTGGAAATCCGCACGTTCGAGCTGACGCGGCCCACGCTGGAAGAGATCTTCCTCGCGGCGGTGCGCCAGGAGCGCGAGACGCGCGCCACGGCGCCGGAGACCAGGCCATGAGGCGCTACGGACTCCTCGCCCTCGCCGTGCTCGCCGGCGCGGCGCTGATCCTCGCGGCCGCGCGGCCCCGCTCGGTGGCCGTGGCGCCGCGCGCGGTCCCCGCGGAAGGGCGCGCGAAGCGCACCCTTTCGCTCGTGATCTCCGGAGGGGTCGTCGCACCGGCGCGGACCGAAGTGCCCAAGGGTACCGAGGTCCTCGCGCGTGTCCTGAATCGCGATTCTTCCCCGCATCGATTCTCGCTTCTCGGCTACGAGAGCGCGGTATCCCCCGCCGCGCTCTCGCCGGGGGGCGGGGCTACGGTCCGGTTCATCGCCGACCGCCCCGGCAGCGACTTCGCATGGCTCCTCGACGGGAAGCCCGCCGGGGTCTTCGTCGTACAGGGTTCCCATCTCGTGGAGGGACACCGATGAACACCGCATCCGCCGTCGCCGCCGCCCCCGTCGCGACGGCGTCCGTTCCGGGCCGCTCGCGCCGCATCGCCGTCATCGCGCGCGAGGAATACCGGCGCGCGCTGGAGACCCGCTGGCTCTTCGCCTTCACCGCACTCTTCGCGGCGCTCGTTCTCGGCGTCTCCTTCTTCGGTCTCGTGCAGAGCGGCGAGGTCGGCTTTCAGGGCTTCTCGCGCGTCACCCTGAGCCTCCTGAACCTCGTGCTCTTCACCGTGCCGCTCACCGGGCTGGTGCTCGGGGTGGGCAGCGTGTCGGGCAGCGCGGAGACGCTGCCGCTCCTGCTCGCCCAGCCGGTCGGCCGCGGCGAGGTCCTCGCCGGCAAGTATCTCGGCCTGACCGCCGCGCTCGGCGCGGCGCAGGCGATCGGGTTCGGCGCGGGCGGGCTGATCGTGGCCCTCCAGGCGGGTCCGGACCAGATCCGCGGCTTCGCCGCGCTCACCGCCGTGTCGCTCCTCCTTGGATCGCTCTCGCTCGCTGCCGCGCTCGCGCTGGCATCCATCCTGGCCGATCGCGTGAAGGCGCTCGCGGCCGCGGTATTCCTCTGGCTCCTCCTCGTGATCGCCTACGACCTCGCCGTGCTCGGCGCCACCGCGCTCCTGCGCGGCGTCCCGCTCCAGTCGGTGCTCTTCCCCGCGCTGCTCCTGAACCCGGTGGATCTCGCGCGCGTCCTGGTGACCCTGGCCGTCGGCTCGGGAGCGCTCTTCGGACCGACCTCCGCGGTGCTCGTGAAGCTCCTGGGCGGCGGCGGCGGCGCGCTCCTCGGCCTGGGCGTGCTTCTCCTCGAGACCGCCGTTCCCCTCGCCGTGGCGGCCCGCGTCTTCGGCCGCCGGGACTGGTGAGGGCCGTGGCAACACCCCTCAGGCCCGCGCCCGCCCCGCTGGCGGCCGCTCCCGGAGCGACGGCGGCGCGGAAGCCGATCGATCCCTATCGCGTCCTCTTCCCCCTGGGGGTCCTGTACGGGATCGTCGGCGCGCTCCTCTGGCCGCTCCATGCCGCGGGGCTCATTCCCTATCCCGCCGTGACACACTGGACCTTGATGATCCAGGGCTTCCAGCACGCCTTCATCCTGGGCTTCCTGCTCACGTCGATGCCGGCGTGGATGCACTCCCTGCCCAGCCGTCCGTGGGAGCTCGCGACCGCCACCCTGCTCATGCTGGGGGTGGGCGCCGCGGCGCTCCTCGGCGCGCCCTTCCTCGTGCAGCTCTTCTACGCGGCCACGCTCGCGCTGGTGGTGGTCATGGCGCTCCGCCGCGTGACCCGGAGCACGTCGCCGCCCCCCGAGGAGTTCCTGCTCGTTGCGTTCGGGCTGCTGCTCGGGTTTGCCGGCGCGGTCATGGCCGCCGGATCCGCGCTGGGCGCCTGGGCCGAGCCCTCGCCCCGCTTCGGCCTTCGCCTGATCTGGATGGGGATGATCCTCTCCATCGTCCTGGGCGTGGGCGGGCTCCTCGTCCCCACCTTCACGTCGATGCGCGATCCCCTCGTGATCCCCGGCATCGCGAAGCCGCACGTGCGAAAGCCGCGCCGCATTCTCTATGCCCTGATCGCGCTGGCCATGCTCGGCTCGCTGCTGCTCGAGGCGTCCGGGCGCGCGGAAGCGGGAGCGCTCCTTCGCGCGGTGACCGGTTCCGTCATGCTGCTCCTCGTCTGGAAGCTCTTCCGGCTCCCGGGACGCGCCGACCGGGTCTCCTGGTTTCTCTGGGGATCCGGCTGGATGCTGTTCCTGGGGCTCTGGCTGATGGCCCTGGCGCCGGGAACGCTCCTGATCGGCGCGCACACGCTCTTCATCGGCGGGTTCGGAGCGCTCTCGGCCGGTATCGCGACGCGCGTGGTGATCCGCCATGGCAGCTATCCGATTGCGCAGGAAACGCAGGTGCTCCGCCCGGGGATGGCGGCGCTGCTGGCGACCGCGCTCGTGGGCCGGATCCTGGCCGAGATGATCCCCTCGGCGCGCATGACGATGCTCGCGGTGAGCGGAACGGGATGGATCCTCGCCTGGCTCGTCTGGATCGCCGGCGCGCTGCCGCGCGTGCTGCGCCGGGCCCCGGCCGAGAAGGTCGCGTTCCAAACGTCACCAAGGCCGAGTCAGCCCACGCCTTTCTAGCTGTCCCGCGGTCCGCCCCGTCCGCTAGAGTCGCCTCATGTCCCCCGAGGCGGAGGCCGCGCTCCACGTCGCGATCGCAGGGCTGGGCGGCGCCGCCATCGGGATCGAGCGCCAGTGGTCGGGGCACGCGACGGGTCCCCGCGCCCGCTTCGGCGGCATCCGCACCTTCACCCTCCTCGGGCTCCTGGCCGGCGCGGCGGGACTCTGCTGGGCGCTCCAGGCCCCCGAGCTCGGCGCCGTGCTCGCGGCCGGCGGCGCCGCAGTCGTGGCGGGCGGCTACTGGAAGCTCCATCGCGACGACGTCGAGGCCACCACCGAGGTCGCCGCCCTCGTCGTGATCGCGGCGGGCGTGCTGGCGGGCGCGGGCCGGCTGGAGCTGGCGAGCGGCATGATCGCGATCACGGCCCTCCTCCTCGTGGAGAAGTCGCGGCTCCATCACGCCGTGAGCCATCTGGATTCCCGCGAGGTCCGGGCGGCGGCGCAGTTCCTGGTCATGGCCGTCGTGATCCTCCCGCTGCTCCCCCAGGGGCCCTACGGCCCCCTCGGCGGCATCCGCCCACGCCAGCTCTGGATCCTCGTGCTCTTCTTCTCGGGGCTCTCCTATCTCGGGTTCATCGCCCGCCGCGTGATCGGCGAGAAGCACGGCTACCTGGTGGCGGGACTCCTGGGGGGATTGATCTCCTCCACCAGCACTACGCTCACCTTTTCGCGCGAGAGCCGCGAGCATCCCGAAGCCGGGTCGCCGCTGGCGTTCGGCATCCTCGCCGCCTGCGCGCTGCTCTACGTGCGCGTCGTCGTGGCCACGGCGGTGCTGAACGCCGATCTCATGACCCAGACGCTTCCCTACCTGGCCGCTCCCTTCGCGGTCACCGTGCTGGTGACCCTGATCGGGCTGCGGCGGGCGCGCCACGAGCATGCCTCGATGCCCGAGCCCAAGAACCCGCTCCAGCTGAAGAGCGCGCTCCAGATGGCGGCGATCTTCCAGGTCGTGCTCTTCGCGGTGCACGCCGTGCGGACCCTGTGGGGCGGCGCGGGACTCCTCGCCTCGGGCGGGGTGCTGGGCCTGACCGACGTGGACGCGCTCACGATCTCCATGGCGCGCACCGCGGAGGATCCCTCCATGCTCCTGGTCGCCGCGCAGGCGATCGCCGTGGGCGTTCTTTCGAACACGGTATTCAAGATGGGGATCGCCCTGATCGTCGGACGGGGCGCGGTGCGGACGATCGCGGCGGCGGGGCTCCTGCTCGGCGCGGCGGCGTCGGCGGCGTCGCTCTACCTGATGCTCCGCTGATCCATGGCCGGCTCCCGTCCGCCCGGCGCGCCACCGGCAAGGGCTCCCGGCCCCGACGCGATCTTCGTCTTCGCCGGAGGGCAGGCGCGCAAGGAATGCGCGGCCGGCCTCTGGGAATTTCTCACCCGTGAGCCGCGCCTGACCGAGATGGCCCTGGTCGTGAGCGTGGCGCGCTTCGAGTGGCGGCGCTACGCGCTCCTGGGGCTTCCGGGCGTCGACGCGCTGCAGGAGGCGGTGGATCTCGTCCCGCCGGAACAGCGCCACTTCTTCGTGATCCTGGAGCGGAACCAGGTCGAGGTGCGTCACGTGACGCCGCGCCGCTGGGGCACGCGGAACGAGGCGCGGGCGCTGGCTGCGCTGGTGGCCGAGCGCGGCTGGAGAAGCCTTCTCGTGATCTCCTCGAAGTTCCACCTCGCGCGCGTCCGGTGGGTGGTGCGCCGGGCGCTTTCGGAACGCACGGTCTCGGTCGCGTATGCCACGCCGTCCCGGGGCGCCGACCCGCACGGGCCCGGCCGCTGGTTTCGGAGCCGGAGAGGCATCCGGCTGGTCGCGAGCGAGCAGGTGAAGCGGCTCGTTTACCTGTTTCTCAAGCCGTGACCGCTCCCGGGCCGCGCACGCCCGTCACGATAGCCGAGGAGCCGAACAGCCGCTCCTCCACGCGCACCCGCTCGTAGCCCACTTCCTCCATCAGCCGCGCCAGGCGCGCCTGCCCCGGATAGGCTCGCAGCGATTCGACGATGTGCCAGTAGGTGCCCGGCTTTCCGTGCAGCACCGCACCCCAGACGGTGCCCATCCCGAGCAGGTAGCCGAACATCACGCGTCGCAGGATTCCATTCCGCGGCACCCCGAAATCGAGGGAGACGAAGACGCCGCCCGGACGGAGCGAGCGGAGGATCTCGGCGAGCACGCGGCGCAGGTCTTGCGGGTAGCGAAGGCCGTAGCCGACGAGCACGGCATCGAAGGCTCCCTCCGCGACCGGCACCGTGTTCAGATCCGCCGCCACGAAGTGGATGCCGCTCCAGCCGGCGGCTCTCGTCTTGGCGCGTCCCCGCTCGAGCATGAAGCGGCTCCGGTCCACCGCGATCACGCGCT
Organism: Candidatus Binatia bacterium; assembly: GCA_035631035.1. Classification (NCBI taxonomy): domain Bacteria; phylum Candidatus Binatota; class Binatia (SeqCode); species Binatia bacterium. The sequence goes on from DASQJL010000047.1 coordinate 31,523, forward strand.
CGGTGCGTCCCCGCTCGCGCGCCAGGAGCGGCAACTCGCCCGTGCCCGTCGCGAGGTCGAGGATGACGCCGTCCGCGCGGGGCGCCGGCAGCCGCGCGATCACGGCTTCCTTCCAGCGGCGGTCCTGGCCGAACGAGAGCACGCGCGTGAGGAAATCGTAGCGGGGCGCGATCCGGCGGAAGATGGCGTCCACGTAGCTGCGGCGCGCCTCGGGAAGACGCGGCCATTCCCGGGTGACGAGCGGCATCCTACGTCTCGAGCCACCCCGCGCGATCCAGCGCACGGAGCGCGTCGAGCTCCCCGCGCCGGATCAACCGCGCGGCGATCTTGGGGGAATAGGCGAGCGTTCCGCCCGGGAGCGCCGCCTCGGGCTCGACCAGACAGAGCGCGCGCGGCAGCGCCTCCCCCTGCCAGCCCGCGGGAAGCGCCACCAGCTCCTGCTGCAGGTCGCGCCAGTTGGCGAGGTCGAGATAGCGCCCCCAGACCTCGAAGGGATTCTGCGGGGGCCGGGGCGCGGGCGGCGCGCCGCTCGGGGCCACGACGATCACCACCGCCGCGTCGGCGTCGTCGTAGATGGCCGCGCGAAGCGGATGCATCGAGAAGGCGACGGCATCCACGAAGTCGCGGCCGCCGATCCGCGCCGGCTCGAAGAGCACGGGAATCGCCGACGACGCGATCGCCGCCTCCACCACCTCCTCCGGGCCCACGAGCGGGATCACCTCGCCCAGCGAGGCCTCGACGCGCGCATGGAAGCGCGCCTTGGTGGCGGGCCAGTTCACGAAATGGGCGACGCGGCCGTTGTCCAGCGCGAGCGCGCTCAGGATGAGATGGGTCTCGCCCGGCCAGAGGCGTTCCAGGCGTCGCACTCCGATCAGGCGCGCCAGCAGGCGCCGCCGCGCCGCGCTCCCCCAGATCCCGCGGCCGTCGGTCTCGGGCATGAGGAGGAAGAGAACGCGGCGGGCGATGGCGCCCGCGCGCTGGGAGCGGGTCACGAACCACACGCCCGCCGTCACCGCGAGCAGCGTGGCGCTGAAGCGATGGGGCCAGGGCCAGCCGAGGAGCCACGTCGTGAAGTGCGCGATCGACCAGAGGAGGAGGATGATCGAGCCCCAGAGCCGGCCCCGGCGCTCCGAGTCGGGGTCGCCGAACCGAGCGAGAAACTTCTCCCATTCGCGCGAGGAGCGGAGCAGCGCGAAGCCGCCGGCCGCGACCAGGAGCCACGCGAGGATGTCGAGGAAGGACGACGTGGGCCAGAGCCCGACCGGCGCTCCGTGGTGGAACAGGGCGAGGAAGCTCAAGTCGGAGGATCCGGTCACGCTCACCAGGGCCTGCAGCAGGCCGAGGACGAGAAGGAGGCCGCCCGCGGCCCGCAGCGCGACCGTCGTCCAGCGCATGCCGATCTCCGCGGCGTCCACGTGCCGCCAGACGCGCTCGAGCGCCGAGGTCTTGAAGTCGTGCGCGACCCAGGCGACCGCGTTCAGCGCGCCCGCCGAGGCGCCCGAGACGATCGCCGGGCGTAGCCCGATCCGTTCCAGGGTGCGGAGAACGCCCGTCTCATACGCGGCCAGCGCGCCCCCGCCGGAGAGCACGACCGCGATGCGCTTGAACGGCAGGTCGGAACGAAGCCGGCGCGCCATGGCGCCATCATACGGGATTGTCCGCGGAAACCGGAGCCGGTACGCTCACGGGCTCATGCCCAAGGCCAAGCGTCCGACCGGACCCGACTACATCGATCACGCCGTGCGCCACCTGCGCGACGCCGATCCCACGCTCGCCAAGCTCATGGACCGCGTCGGGAACTGCGGCTTCCACGCCACCCGCTCGACCAAGAGCCCGTTCCTGGCGCTCGCCGAGTCGATCGCCTACCAACAGCTGAACGGCAAGGCCGCGGCCACGATCTGGGGCCGCTTCGACGCGCTCTATCCCGGCACGGGCCCCACGCCCGAAGGGGTGCTCGCGACCTCCGACGAGGCGATGCGCGGCGCCGGGCTCTCGCGCGCCAAGACGCTCGCCATCCGCGATCTCGCCGCGAAGACCCTGGACGGCACCGTGCCCACGTCGGCCCGGCTCCGCTCCCTCGAGGACGAGGAGATCGTCGAGCGGCTCACGTCGATTCGAGGGATCGGAAGGTGGACCGCGGAGATGCTCCTGATGTTCCGCCTCGGCCGCCCCGACGTGCTGCCCGCGACCGACTACGGCGTGCGAAAGGGCTTCTCCATCGCCTACCGGAAGCGCTCCCTGCCCACGCCCGCGAAGTTGCTCGCGCATGGCGAGCGATGGCGCCCCTACCGGTCGGTGGCGAGCTGGTATCTGTGGCGAGCGGTGGACCTGGGCGCGGAGAAAAAGGGCCGGAGCTGACCTAGGCGCCTGCAGCCGGCGTGACTCGAACCGCTCCGTCCGACCCGAAGTCGATCCGGCCCGCGCCCTGGGACGTCAGATCCACGGTCGTCCCTTCCGCGATTCGCCCACCGGGCCACTCGATCCCCTTTCGGAAGGTGATCCGGTGGATGGACACCTGGGTGTCCTCATCCCGCTTCCGTTCGTAGAAGTCCCCTTCGATCTCCACTCTCGTCGGCGAGGCGTAGAAGACACGGAGCACGTTCTTGCCGCCGGCCTGGACGAGCAGCGTGTGGGCATCCCTTCGCGTGTCCAGGTAACCGGCCCGTGCCGGGACGCCGTTCTGGACGATCTTGGCAGCGTCTCCCTGCTCGGATTGGACCGTGCACGTCACCCGCAATTTCGACCGTTCGAGGTCGAGCGTCAGGAACGGCGCTCCCTCGACGGACAGCACGTACTGCTCGGCGGACGCGACGCGCACGAGCACGCCGCCCAAGACCAGCGCCGTCGCGGGCTTTCCGGTGGGAGCCTCCGCGCTGCTCTTTACGGCGGGAGTCAGCGCCAGCGTTTCCGACTCACGGTGCATCGTCTTGGCGAGCACGAAGGCGAGCGCGATGCAGCCCAGCGCGCCTGCGGCCGCCTTCAGCGCGTCTGCGCGGCGACCGACGAGTAGAAAGCGGATCGCCGCCACTCCAGAAAATACTGCGGCAATCAGCAGCGCGGTCTCGGGCAGGAACTGCGGGTCAATCGGCACGACGAGGATCATGGCGCCCAGCTAGGCTAGGTCCGCCTGTCAGACCCCTGACAAACTCTGGAGTATGTAGAGTGTGCCACCCTGTCCCACAGGGGCAACTAGCGCTGACCTACCGCCACGGTGCTCGCGTCTTCCGGTGACCTCTCGCCGGCGGGGGCGTGGATCTCCTGCAGGCTGATCACTTCCGACGCGCCGCGCTCGCGCAGCGCGCGGATCGCCTCGACCGTCGCCGCGGCGGCGGTGATCGTGGTGAGGCAGAGGACTCCGTAGAGGATGGCGTTCTTGCGGATGGCGCCGTCGTCGTAGAAGGAGGCCTCGCCCAGGGGCGTGTTGACGATGAGGTCGATCGCGCGGCTCTTGATGCGGTCCACGACGTGCGGGCGGCCCTCGTTCACCTTGTAGATCATCTCGCAGGGCAGCCCGCGGCCCTCGAAGAAGGCCGCGGTTCCGCGCGTGGCGATCAGCGCGAACCCCATCTCGTGCAGCGCGGCGGCGATCGGGAGCACCGCCTCCTTGTCGTGGTCGTTCACGCTGACGAACGCCGTGCCCGAAGTGGGAATCTCCGATCCCGCGGCCGACATCGCCTTGGCAAAGGCGATGCCGAAGTTCTCCGAGATCCCCATGACCTCGCCGGTCGACTTCATCTCGGGGCCGAGCAGGATGTCGGCGCCGGGGAACTTGAGAAAGGGGAAGACCGGGGCCTTGATGAAGAACCGGTCCACCGTGAGATCCCGGGTGATCCCCTGCTCCGCCAGCAAGCGCCCCGCCATGACCCGCGCGGCGACCTTGGCCAGCGGCACGCCGGTCGCCTTGCTGATGAACGGCACCGTCCGCGACGCGCGAGGATTCACCTCGAGGACGTAGACGCGGTCTTTCTGGATCGCGAACTGGACGTTCATGAGCCCGCGCACGCCGAGCCGCAGTCCCAGCCGTCTCGTGGCATCGCGGATCGTCTCCAGATGCCGCTCCGGGACGTCGAACGTCGGGAGCACCGCGCAGGAGTCGCCGCTGTGGATCCCGGCCTCCTCAATATGTTGCAAGATGCCGCCGATCACCACCCGCTCCCCGTCCGCCACCGCGTCCACGTCCAGCTCCTGGGCGTGCTCGAGGAAGCGGTCGATCAGGATGGGGTGCTCGGGCGAGGTGCGCACCGCCTCGCGCACGTATTGCTCGAGGTGCGCCTCGGCGTAGACGATCGCCATGGCGCGGCCGCCCAGGACGTACGAGGGGCGCACCAGGACTGGATAGCCCACCCGCGCCGCGACCTCCTTCGCCTCGTCCAGCGAGGTGGCCGTGCCGCTCTCCGGCTGCGGGATCCCCAGCTCATCCAGAAGCGTGCTGAAGCGGCGCCGGTCCTCGGCCAGGTCGATGGCGTCGGGGCTGGTACCCAGGATCGGCACGCCGGCGCGATGGAGCGGGAGCGCCAGACGGAGCGGCGTCTGCCCCCCGAACTGGATCACCACCCCCTCGGGCTTCTCCCGCTCGATCACGTTCATCACGTCCTCGAACGTGAGCGGCTCGAAGTAGAGGCGGTCGGAGGTGTCGTAGTCGGTGGAGACGGTCTCCGGATTGCAGTTCACCATGATCGTCTCGAACCCCTCCTCGCGGAAGGCGAACGAGCCGTGGCAGCAGCAGTAGTCGAACTCGATCCCCTGCCCGATCCGGTTGGGCCCCGAGCCCAGGATCATCACCTTGCGCCGGTCGGTGGGCGCGGCCTCGCACTCCTCTTCGTAGG
>DASQJL010000048.1 GCA_035631035.1 Candidatus Binatia bacterium
GTGTCGACAACGAGTCCCTTTTCCTGCTCGGCGGCGCTCATGCTCGGCTCAATGCCTGGAGAGGGCGATGATGGACGCGACCAGGGAGATGACGGAGCTCATCTGTGCGAGGTGGACCCAGATCGAGGTGCCTTCCTTCCGCGGGATGAACACGGTGTCCCCGGGCTCCAGGTGAGGATTGGACGACGCATCGCCCTTCTCGAAGTACTTGTTGAGATTGACCCGAATCCGCATCGATCGGTCACCCGACTGCCGGATCACCTGCACCTGGTTCTGGTCCGCGTCGGCGGCGACGCCGCCGCTCCGCACCACGGCGGTGACGAGGTCGGGGGCCTGATCGTACGGGAGCGGACCGGGGCGCAGCACGGCACCCGTCAGGAGCACGCTGGTGGCGTTCTGGCCCCGCGGCACGCGCACGGTGTCCCCGGGCCTCAGGCGCGGCAGGGTCTCGGTGCGGCTCTCGCGGATGGCGCTGGCGATGTCGATCGTCTCGGTCTTCCGGCCCCCGGCCGCGTCGCCGGGGATGAGCTCCACGGCGTTCAGGTTGGCGTCGTCCAGCGGGCCGCCGGCTTCGGCAATGGCGTCCCACACCGTCGGCATCTCCGCGAACGCGTAGATGCCGGGCAGGAGCACGGCGCCCAAAACGAAGATCTTCCGGCTCTTGAACTCGGCCACGGTCACGGTGACCGGGGGCGAGCTGCGGTCGATCAGCGAGACGCGGCGCCCAAGGTCACTCCGGATTTCGCTCGCGGTCCTCCCCTGGACGCGGATCGTGCCCAGGTTGGGAACGGTGACGGTTCCATCGTCGGCGACAGTGAACGAGCCGCTCATGTCGGTGTGTCCCGGCACGTCGACGCGGATGACGTCCCCCTTGCCGACGCGGTAGGGCTCTTCCTGCGACCCGGAGGGCGCCGGCAGACGGGAGCCCTGGGCCGCTGCCGCCCCGGCGAGGACGGCCGACAGGAGCCCGGCGATCGCAAGCGTCAGGACAGACCTGTGCCACGCTCTTCCCCGGATCTTCCGCCCGGTCTTCCAATTTTGGTGGAAACGGCCAATGCCGGTCATGGGGTCCCTTTCGATCGGCGCGCAGCGCCCTCGTCCAAAACAGGCAACTGCAGTCCAGCCTTAGATTTTAACGCGGTTGCCGCCCACTGTCAAACCGTGGCCGGGGACGTTTTCTCCCGCCGTTCGCTGGATCCCGAAGCCGGCTGCCGCGCGAGGACGGCGGCGATGCGCTCTCCGGCATAGCCGTCCCAGAGCGCGGGCATGCGCGCTTCGATGGGTCCGGCCGCGAGCGCCTCGCTTGCGGCGGGCAGAATGGACGCCGGATCGCTTCCGATGAGCCGGTTGGTGCCTTCGGTCATGGTGATCGGACGCTCCGTGGTGTCGCGGAGCGTGATACAGCGTACTCCGAGCGCCGTGGTCTCCTCCTGGACGCCCCCGCTGTCCGTGAGCACGAGGCGTGCCGCTTCCATGAGTCCGAGAAAATCGAGATAGCCGAGCGGCGGGACGACCAAGAGCCGCCGCGCCGAGTGACGAGCCGCTCCCGCCGCCCCCATCGACTCGATCCGCGCCGCCGTGCGCGGATGGACCGGCAGGACCACGGGGAGCGACGACGACAGGGCGGCGAGCGCCTCCAGCACGCGCGAAAGCTGCTCCGGGTCGTCCACGTTGCTCGGCCGGTGGATCGTCGCGACCGCGTACCCGCCGCGCTCCACGCCGAAGCGCTCCGGCGCCCGGCGCGCGCGCGCCGCCGGGAGATGGCGGCGCAGCGAATCGATCATCGAGTTCCCCACGAGATGGATCTTCGCGGCGTCGATCCCCTCGCGTTCCAGATTCTGGACCGCGTCGGCCGACGTCGCAAAGAGGAGATCCGCGAGCGCGTCGGTGAGAATGCGGTTCAGCTCTTCGGGCATCGCGCGGTCGCGGCTCCGGAGTCCCGATTCCACATGCGCGACGGGGATGGCGCGCTTGGCCGCGGCGAGGGCGCAGGCGAGGGTGGAATTGACGTCGCCGGCGACGACGACGAGGTCGGGGCGGGCGGCCTCGAGCCACTCGTCGAACCGCTCCAGCACGCGCGCGGTCTGCGCGGCATGGCTCCCCGAGCCGACGTCCAGGTTCACGTCGGGCGCGGGCATGCCCAGCTCGTCGAAGAAGACGCGCGACATCGCCTCGTCGTAGTGCTGGCCCGTGTGCACCAGCCGGGCGCAAATCCCCGGCCGCGCGCGCAGCGCTTCCACGACCGGCGCCATCTTCATGAAGTTGGGCCTGGCGGCGACGACGCAGGCGATGTCGAGCGTCATGGCAGGATCGTCTCTCCTCACGTCGAAAGCGTCACGGCCAGCCCCACGCCGATGGCGGCGGCCAGCGCCGACAGGAACAGGTTCCGCCCGATCGGGCCGAGGCGCTGTCCCGGGCCGGTGCCCGCGACCGCGCTCTCCACCAGCGCGGCGCCGAATCCGGCGCCGGCCGCGGCCCAGGGCGCTCCTTCTCTCGAACCCAGCCCCGTCGCGCGCGCCAGCCCGGCGAGGGCGAGCGCGGCGAGCGCTCCCCCGGCCAGCCCCGCGGCGCTCACGCCGCCGGGCGCGCCATGGGCGGCACGGGCGACGCGAACGCCGCGCACCCGGAACACCGGTCCCGAAACCAGCGGGCCGGTCTCGGTCGCCGCGGTGTCGGCGAAGGCGGCCGCGAGCGAGGCGGCCACGCCCCCTCCGAGCCACGGCGCGAGGTGCGGCATCAGGGCGGCCGCGGCTCCAAGGAGCGCGGGAACGCCCAGCTTGGCCGCGACGTGCGCCGCGCCGCGCCGGCCGCGGTTCTTCTCCGCGGCGCGCATCCGCTCCTTCCGGGCGCGTCCGGCGCGCGTGAGGACGCCCGAGCCGAGCACGAAGAGGGCGACCGGCGCCATCACCGCGGGACCGAATCCTAACACCAGGGCCAGGGAGACGGCGAAGCCGAGCGCCGCGGCGGCCGGGGTCCCCTGCCGGGTCGCGAGCACGAGCACGGCACCCGCCGCCGCGAAGACGAGACCCCAGAGAAACGGCGTCACGCGAGGAAATGAAACGCCGCGGCCACGGCGAGGGGGATGACGGCGTTGTCCCATCCCGGCGGCGCGAGCGCCTCGACCAGCGCGCCGGCCGCCGCGCATCCCACCGCCAGGCGCACCGCGTGGACGCCCGGCGCCAAGGCCCAGGCGACCCCGCCGGCGGCCAGGGCCGCGACCAGGAAGAAGGCGAGCGATCCCTCCAGGGTGCGCCCCATCCGGAGCGGGCGCAGGCGGCGCTGCCCCAGGCTCCGGCCGACCCACGCGGCCGCGGGATCGGCGAGCGCGAGCGCGAGGCAGCCGGCCACGACCGGCGCGCGAGCGGGATCGTTCCAGAACAGCGCGTACGTGAGCGCCACACCCAGCGGGAAGGTCCAGAGACCGCGCGAGGATCCCGCGTCTCCGGGGCGGTCGAGCGCGGGCACCATGCGGCCGGTCTTCCCCGAAGCGTTGATCGCGAGAAAGGCGAGCGGCGGGACGAGGGCCCAGCCGAGATGGTGGAATCGGGTCGCGACGAACGCGGTCCAGAGGCCGACCGCGGCGTGGAGCGCGCGGCGCACGGCCGGGGCGGCCGCGGGGCGCGAGCCCGCGACGCGCGCAACCGCCACGAGAGCGAACAGGACCAGAAAGGAAGCCGCTACGAGGAGGGGATCGTGGAGGGCCACGAGCACGGGAGGACCTTATCCGCGCCCCCGGCGCGGTGTCAAAGCGATTCGCCGCCGCGCGGCTCCCCGCCGCCCCCGTCGTACGGGTTCGTGCCGCGGGTCCGGGTCCGCGCGTCGGGCTCGCCGGCGCTCCGCACGCGGTTCTTCCCCGACTGCTTGGCGGCGTAGAGGGCGATGTCCGCGGATTCGAGCAGCTCTCCCGCAGTGATGCCGTTTTGGGGATAGGTCGCGACGCCGAGGCTCACCGTGATGACCCCGGGAGGCACGAGCGGAAAGGCCGTCGTCTCCACCGAGGACTTCACGCGGTCGGCGAGCACCACGGCCCCCTCCCGCGCCGTCTGCGGCAGGATCACGACGAACTCGTCTCCACCGTACTTGGCGACCAGGTCGATCGAGCGCGCCTCGCGAACCAGGATTTGCGCCACCGTCCGGAGCACCTCGCTCCCGCGCAGATGTCCGTTCTGGTCGTTGTAGTGCTTCAGATTGTCCACGTCGATCATGAGGAGCGAGAAGGTCTGTCCGAAGCGCGCCGCGCGCTTCACCTCGCGGCGGAGCGCCATCTTGAGGAAGCGATAGTTGTAGACCTGCGTCAGGTCGTCGGTGATCGCGAGCTGCTCGGCGTGCCGGTAAAGCTTTCCGTTCTCGATCGCGATCGCCGTCTGGTTGGCGAGCAGCGAGAGAATTCGGATGTGGCGCGGATCGAAGGGGGTCGCGTCCAGCCGGTTCACGGCGACGAGCACCCCGAGCACGGCGTCGCGCACCTTGAGGGGCGCCGCCAGCACGGTGGCCGTCTGGAGGCCCGGCAGGGAATCCATACTCGGGTGATAGCGCGGATCGGCGTCCACGTCGGGCACGTGCACCGGCTGCCCTTCGAGGAGCACCCAGCGGCTGATTCCCGCATGGCTCGGCAGCTCGTAGCGCTCGAGCGACTGGAGCTGGCCGTCCGGGCCGCGCCGGCGCGCGAACTTCCGGATGCGTCCGCTGTCCACCGTCACGAGGAAGACCGCCTGGGCGTGAAGCATGTGCAGCGCGCAGGAAAGGACCGACTCGAAAATAGTCTCCTGCGCCCTCCCGCCGTTGATCAGGCTGGTAATTTCCTGGAGGGTGGTAAAAAACAATTCGTTCCCCGCAAGATCGTCCATTGCGGGATGCACGGTTTTGATGGGGCGCTGTGGCACGGTGCTGTGTTTCAGCAATCTCCGTGCCTTTTGTGCGGAGCACCTCGCGAATGGGGGCCGAGCGCACTGCGTTGGGCGCGAGGAGAGACAGCCCTTCGGGCGGCCGCCCTTCGGCCCGACGCTCTCCTCCCGTTTGGGGATCCCCTCGGCGGGCCTCCGGGAGGCGCCCTCCGCGGCTGTCTCTCCTCGCGTCCAAGGATTGCGTCTCGACCCCACGAGCTCAGGTGCGCCGACCCACTCACGGAGCCTGCCATCCATGAAGTCAATTCTGGGAGCGTGATCGAAGGAAGCGCGATCGAACCATGTCCCGGTTTGGGGTGGTGGCGGCGCGAAGCGCACGCCACCCACGGGTCGCCGAACACCGCCCTGGTCTTTTGACGCGAGGAGAGACAGCCGCGGAGGGCGCCTCCCGGAGGCCCGCCGAGGGGGTGCCCACCGTCGGGGAGAGTGTCGGGCCGGAGGGCGGCCGCCCGAAGGGCTGTCTCTCCTCGCGCCAAACGCAGTGCGCTCGGCCGCCCTTGGGCACGACCTCCGAGCACGTCTTCTAGCGGTCCTCGCGAAACAGGCGAACCTGCCGGCGCAGGCGCCACAGGGCGAAGAGCAGGATCCCGGCGATTCCGACAGGGATCGCGGAATCCCATGGCGGCGGAAACGCGCCCGCGTGCTGCCGGAACATGAAGAAGAGATAGACGTCCGCCGCAACCACCGCGGCGCTCGTGAGCATGGTGAAGAAGCGC
>DASQJL010000049.1 GCA_035631035.1 Candidatus Binatia bacterium
CCTCTATCTCTCCGATCCGGACGGCAACGGCATCGAGATCTACCGCGACCGGCCGCGCGGGGAGTGGCCCCATGCCGCGGACGGATCGGTCGCGATGACCATCGATGCCCTCGATCTCGAGAGCCTCGTGGCCGAGTCGCCTGCGGCGGCGCGCGGCGATCTTCGGCATCTGACGCCGGAATCGCTCCCGCCGGCGCCGGCGGCGACGCGCGTGGGGCACGTCCATCTCCATGTCGCCGATCTCGAGGCGGCCAAGCGCTTCTACGTCGACGTGCTCGGGTTCGACGTCGTGGCGCGCTATGGCGCGGAGGCGCTCTTCGTCTCCGCGGGCGGGTACCATCATCACGTGGGGCTGAATACGTGGGCCGGGAAGGGCGCGCCGGCGCCGCCGCCGGGATCGGCCGGGCTTCGCTGGTTCGCGCTGGAGCACGCGAGCGCGGCCGGGCGGGACGAGACCGCGGCGCGCGCGCGAGCGGCGGGGCTCGACGTCGAAGCGATCGATGCGGACTACCTGGTGCGCGATCCCTCGGGAAACGGGGTCCGGCTCACCGCACGATCGTGAGCGGCGTGCGGGCCCGCCGGGCGCCCGCGCGCACCTCGACGAAGTAGCTCCCGGACGCCACGGGGCGGCCCCGGTCATCGCGGCCGTCCCAATGCCACGCGTGCTCGCCCACGCCCAGTTCCCCCAGCTCGACCACGCGGACGCGACGCCCGGCCGCATCCAGGATCCGGAGCGAGGCGGCCGAAGGGCCGCCCAGGGTGAAGCGCAGATCGGCGGCGCCGCCCGAGGGGTTGGGACGCGCTCTCTGGACCAGGAAGCGCGGCGCCGTGCCGGACGGGTCGGCGGGAGGATTCTCCGCGTACGTGGGGGTCCCCTTCCGCAGCGTCATCATGTCGAAGACGGTCCCGTCCTCCTGGATCGCGCGCAGCGTGAGCGAATCCGCGGCCACGTCCACGGCCACGAGATGGAAGATGCTGCGCGAAAGCGCCTCGTAGGGCGCCGGAGCCGTGAGCGCGTAGAGCGCGCGGCCGCCGCCGCCGGCGACGACGTACACCGGCCCGTGCGGGTTGAAATAGGCGGGCTCCTGGACCTGGTCCACCGCGCTGCCCGAGACGATCGGATAGGTCCGCGTGTAGAAGTGATTGTGCCCCTGGAACACCATGTCCACGCCGCGCGCGAGGAAGATCGGCTCGAGCGACGCGGCGATGGCCGCATCTCCTCCATGTCCGCCGCCGTTCGAGTACATCGGCACGTGGAAGAAGACGAATTTCCAGGGCTTCGTGCTCGCGGCGAGGTCCGCGTTCAGCCAGGAGACCGCCGCCGCCGGAGGCGCGACGTTCTCGTTCACGACCTCGATCGCGGCGAAATGCGCGTTGGAGTAGTCGAAGGAGTAGCTGCGCTCCGGCCCCGAGGCGAAATTCTGAGGCAGATAGAACGCGCTCACGAAGGAGGCGCCGCCGTCGTAGTAGGTGTCGTGATTGCCGAGGACGGGATAGAAGGGGATCCGCTTCAGCGTGGGCCGGTAGATGTTGAAGTAGTAGGGGGTGAAATTGAACGGCTCCCCCTGCTCGTAGATGATGTCGCCTGTCAGGATCGCGAGATCGGCGTTCAGCGTGTCGGCGCGCGCCGCGATCAGCCGCTGGTCGGCGGTCGCGGTGCCCAGATCCCCGAACGCGAGGAAGCGGAAGGGCTCGGTCGCGACGGGCGCCGTCCGGAAGGCGCCCGCATCGAGCGTGTCCGTGTTCGAGACCACCTTGTAGCGGTAGCGCGTCGCGGGCGTCAGGCCGCTGAGCGGGACGGCGTGATCGGCGACCGTTCCAGGCTGCGTGGCCTGGAGTGCCGTGCTCCAGTTGGTCACGGGGTCGGGGCCGTACAGGACCCTGCTGGAGGACGCGACATCGGTCTGCCAGGCCACCAGCATCGAGGTCGAGGTCTGGAGCGAGAGCCAGGGCTGGCGCGTGAAGACCAACGCCTGCGCCGGCTTCGGCGCCGCGCCCAGAGACGCCAGGAGCATCATCGAGATCCGGAGGCCGCGCCGCGTCGTCATGGACGAAGGATAAACAAAAACCCCGGCCGCGGGCGACCGGGGTCGAGAATTGGTGGAGGCGGAGGGAATTGAACCCTCGTCCGAAAGCGGCTCCTGTAGGACCAGCTACGCGCGTAGTCCGCTGTTTCAGCCTTTGCGGTCCCGGACACAAGCGGACAAGGTCACGGTACCGCTATCCCGATGAAGTCTCGCCCTCTCGACTCAGGCGGATCTCGAGGGCCAGCCCACCTTCATGACGCTCGTTCCGGCCTCGGCAGGCGCAGACCGGGCGAACGCAAGCGGCTTAGTTAGGCCGCGAGAGCCAATTCAGAATTGGCTTCTGTGTTTTGCCGGTTGTTTTACGAGGCCTCCGGCACCTCGGCGCGCGTTCCTAGATTCACCACTCCGTCGAATCCATTCGCCCCCATGAGTAAGTCGTGGCTGGGTAACGGTCCGAGTGTACCACCCTGCACGGAAGTATCGGCCGGACCGCTCCATCCATTTAGACGCGCCCCGCCGGCGGCCGCTTCGTGGCCGGCGCCACGAACTCTTGTTCCATCGTCGTTCCCCTCGTACAAAGCGCTCACCCAACTCCGGGTCGCTATCAGCGATCTGATTATTGTGCAATCACTTATCGAGCCACCGACGGCTTGAGGAAAATGGCCCTCCTCTTGCGACTCCCGAAGGCAGAAGAGGTCTCACCCCAAGAGGAGGACCGAGCCATGAGACACCTCATTCGAACGAACGGCCTCGCCGTGCTGGCCGCCGCCCTGCTGTTTGGGCTCGCGGGCCAGGCGCAGGCCCAAACCGGCTACGACCGCCGCATGACGCGGGACGTGCTGTCGAAGCTGCACCATGTGAACCAGATGGAAATCCGGCTGGGGACGCTCGCGATGGCCAAGGGGCAGTCCCCGGAGGTCAGGAGCTATGGGCGCCGCCTCCGGAACGACCACAGGCGGAACGACCGGCAAGTCATGAGACTCGCGGACCGCGAAGGCCTCGAGCTCCGCGTCATCGCGCCGGACGCGCATGAGCGCGCCCTGTCGCGGCGGCTGCGGAACTCCCACGGGTCCGCGTTCGACAACGAGTTCCTGAACGCGATGGCCCAGGGGCACGCCCAGGTGCTGCAGGAGATGCGCGAGGCGCACCGGAACCTGCGCGACCCCGAAGCCAGGAGACTGATCGGAGACACGCTCCCCGCGCTCCGGAGTCATCGCAACATGGCCCGCGAGTATCGCAGCCAGATCTGACGGGCTTAGGTTCCGACTGCTGTTCTAGCGTGCTTGGTGTACGGTTCTCCCGGATTCGGAGACCGTCGCCATGATCACCCGGTTCACAAGGCTCGTCGGCTGCGGCGTTCCGCTGCAGCAGGCGGCGATCGGAAGCCTGACCAACCCCGAGCTCGCGTCCGCCGTGTCCAACGCGGGCGCGCTCGGGATGGTCTGTGTCTACGGCATGTCTCCCGACGCGATCGCCGAGATCCTGGACGCGACCCGGGCCCGGACCACCGGTCCGTTCGGCGCCAACTTCATCCTCAATTTCATGGATCCGAAGTCCCTGCACGATTGCGTCGCCGCGGCCGCCCGGGGCGCCCGCGTCGTCGAGTTCTTCTATTCCGATCCCGATCCCCGGCTGGTGCAGATCGCGCACTCCGGCGGCGCGCTCGTGAGCTGGCAAGTCGGCTCTCCCGGCGAGGCGCGCGCCGCGGCCGGCGCGGGATGCGACCTGATCGTCGCGCAGGGGGTGGAGGCGGGCGGCCACGTGCGGGGACGGACGGGGCTGATTCCGCTGCTGGATGCCGTGCTCGAGGCGGTCCCGGACCTTCCGGTGCTGGCCGCGGGCGGGATCGGCTCGGGGCGCGCCATGGCCGCGGCGCTCGCCTGCGGCGCCGACGGGGTGCGGGTCGGAACGCGGTTCGTCGCGTCCACCGAAGCGGGCGCTCACCCGCACTACGTCGAGGCGCTCATCGCGGCCGGGCCCGAAGACACGCTCCTCTCCGACACCTTCAACGCCAACTGGAAGGACGCCCCGCACCGGTGCCTGCGCGCGAGCGTGGAAGCCGCCCTGGCCTGCACGGACGAGTTCGTGGCCGAAGTCGAGGACGAGGAGACGGGAGAAATCTTCCGGATCCGAAGGCTCGGCTCGTTCACCCCCCGGGCCCAAGTGCGCGGGAACATCGGGGCGCTGCCGCACTGGGCGGGCGAATCGGTCGGAAGCGTGCGCCGGGTGCAGGGCGCCGCGGAAATCGTCCGGGAGCTGGCGGACGATTGCGAACGAAGCTCACGCTACGCCCAGAGACCCCCTCTCGCCTAGTCTTATGCGATGGATTCGGGCGTGACCCCATGAACGAAGCGGCCCCGGAGACCCCGGGCGCGCTCCACCGGGCGATCGACACGAAGGCCTTCGAGCACCCGCCGATCCGAAAGTACCGGGCGGCGGCCTTCCAGGCCTACGTGCTCATCGCCACCGTCGTGTTCGTCGTGCTCGCGGTGGCCGCGCACTACGTGCCGTACTTCCGAATCGACCTCGTCATCACGCGGGCGTTCCAGAGCGACAAGGGAGCGCTTTTCGACGGCTTGATGCGCGGACTGTCCTGGGTGGGGTTCGTCCCCCAGGTGGATCTCCTGATCGTGCTGATGATCGCCGTCCTGTTCCTGCTGGGCCTTCGATGGGAGGCGGTCGCGGCGATGTTCGCCGCCCTGGGCCCGGTGGTCGGATCGCTGATCAAGCTGATCGTCGCGCGACCCCGCCCGAGCGCCGACGTCGTCCACGTGCTGCGGCGACTCGACACGCTGAGCTTTCCCAGCGGACACGTGCTCCTGGCCACCGCGTTCTACGGATTCCTCGCGTTCCTCAGCTACGCGCTTCTCAAGCCGGGCTGGCTACGGACCATCCTTCTCGTGATCTTCGGGGTGTTCATCGCCCTGATGGGCCCCTCGCGCATCTACCTCGGCCAGCATTGGTTCAGCGACGTGATGGGGGCGTACGTCCTGGGGAGCCTGTGGCTCGCCCTCTCGGTGCGGGTCTACCGGTGGGGGAAGCTGCGGTTCTTCCTGGATCAGCCGGTCGCGGCGGAGAAGCCGCCGCCATCAGCGGGCGGGCGCTAGCTCGGCCACGCGCTCCACCACGAGCAGGATCGTTCCCGCCTTCTCCTCGGGCTGCGCTTCCACCGTGGCCGGCGCGGAGATGACGTCGTAGCGTCCGGGCGTCAGGAACTCGTCCGTCGCGACCATGAGCGCATAGTCCCGGCGTTTCTTCACGCGCAGGAAGAACTCGCCTTTCGAGTCGGTGAACACCGTCTCCTTGTCGATGTTGAGCGCGGCGCCCGGGACGGGGTTCCCCGTCACGTCCTGGACGCGGCCCTGGATCAGGTTGGAGTAGAGATGTCCCTCGGGCGCCTCGGGTCCCTTCGCCCCGCCGTAGAAGTACTGGCTGGCGTAAACGGTGTAGCGCACCGCCCCGTCGGGCCCGACGTAGCTCCCCAGGTTGGCTTGCACGCCGCCGGGCGCCTGGATGCGCGCGTGGAGCATGAGCGCCTGGCGGAAGGGGTCGCGCGGCGCGAACGGGACGTAGACGGTTTGGTATTCGGCGCCGAGGGTGACGGCGTCGAGCAGGAGGTTCCCCCCGAAGCTGACGGTGGTG